>CAZHYK010000001.1:0-1350 GCA_964536715.1 Candidatus Woesearchaeota archaeon
GAAGCTCGTGTTTTAACAAGATTTAGAAGTTTTCCATCTAATCCTGTAGAATGAATATACTTTTCTAACTCAATCATAGATTTTAAAACTCCTGGTGCAACGACAGTATAATCTGCTCTCTTTTCCATATTAGATTAAGGCATATTCTATTTATAAAATCTAGTAAACCCTCTTTCCTAAATTATTTCTAAAGACTTAAAAAGGAGAATTATATTAAAATGTTATGGAGCTGTAGCTCATTGGGAGAGCGCTCGGCTGAAGACCGATAGGTAGGGAGTTCGATTCTCCCCAGCTCCATCTGAAAAAATGGTGAAAAAGAATAAATCTAAAATAAAAAAAGAGAATAAAGTTAAAGAAGAAAAGAATGATAGATTAAATAATAAATTTTACTTTTTAATAGGAATTATGATAGCGATAGCTTTATTTAGTGTAATATTTTATTTAGTTAAAATGGAAGATAAAGATACAAGAACGATTGTTGATTTAGAAGCAAATTATGGGAATATAGAAATAAATTTTAATCAAAATACAGAAATGGAAAATATTAATCAGGAGCCAGATAATGATGGAACTATAGAAAATCAGGAAGAGATTAATCCTAAATTGGATGGCGAAATAAACATGGAAGATAAAAATATGGAAATAATTGTTGTTTTAGAAACAAACTATGGAAATATAGAAATAGAACTTTACAATGATATGCCTATAACTGCAGGAAATTTTAAAAAATTAGTTGAAGAAGGGTTTTATGATGGAATAATTTTTCATAGAGTTATAAAGAATTTTATGATTCAAGGAGGAGATCCTACTGGAACTGGAGGCGGAGGACCAGGATATAAAATAAAAGATGAATTTGTTAAAGGACATTCTAATGTTCGAGGAACGATTGCAATGGCTAATTCAGGACCTAATAGTGGAGGAAGTCAATTTTTTATAAACCTAGTAGATAATGTTTATTTAGATTGGGATAATCCTCAATATCCAGATAGCAAACATCCTGTGTTTGGAGAGGTTGTTTCTGGAATGGAGGTAGTAGACGCAATAGGAAGTGTTGAGACAAACCCTCAAAATAAACCTCTAGAAGAAGTTAAAATTTTAAAGGCAAGAATTAAATAAATCTAATTATTATTTTAAAACTATAGGTTCAAATTCTTGGAAATATTTTATTGCATCTCTTAACTTATATTCACTTTCGGAATAAAGAGTAATTAATTTTTCCCCTTTTGTAATTCTTCCAATTTTTTTATATAAGAAAACTCCTGCAGTTTTTGTTTGCGGGGCTCCAAGGACTCTACAAAGAAGATTTATTTTTTTGTTATCTATTTTTCTTATTATTTTATCTTTATTGAC
>CAZHYK010000001.1:1450-4796 GCA_964536715.1 Candidatus Woesearchaeota archaeon
CCGATTCCATCTCCAATAGGTTGATTTCCTAATGTATAAACTACTTTTAATCTAATCTTAAACTTCTTGGCTACAAATTCAAATTTCCTTCCTAGTTCTTTTGCCTTCTCTAGAGAATTAATTTTTCCCCCTCCATAAGGTATATCAATTAAAACTCTATTTGAACCTGCTGCAATTTTTTTAGACATTATTGAGGCTATGAGTTGAGGCTCTACATCTAGATTTAGAAGTCTTTCAACATGAATAATTTTATCGTCAGAGGGAGAGAGATTTAGAGAGCCATTCCATACTAAACAGGCTCCGACTTTATTAACTATCTTGACTAATTTATCCTGAGGAAAATCTACTCGAGTAAGTGTTTCCATAGTATCTGCAGTTCCTGCTGCGGAGGTAATTGCTCTAGATGATGTCTTTGGAATGGTTAGTCCTGCTGCCGCGCAAATTGAGACTACTAACGGAGTTGTTCTGTTTCCTGCAATTCCTCCAATACAATGTTTATCTGCGATAATTTTTTTATTAAAATTTATTTTATTTCCTGTTTTAATCATTGATTTTGTTAGAGCAATTAACTCTTTTTTATCCATTCCGTGGAATTGTTCAGCTGAAACAAAGAAAGCAATTTCTGCCTCGGTAAGATTATTATGTGAGATTTCGGAAATTAGAGTATGTATTTCTTCTTCTGAAAGCCTTTCTCCCATTAATTTCTTTTTTATTATTCGTCCACCAGAAAATAAATCTGCAGGAAAAACATCTACATAAGATCCATTTTTAATTGGAAGAAATGTTAGAAGTTCTTCAGAAATTCCAACTTCATTATCTTTAATTAAATTAGAAAAAATATCTACTACCGCATAAATCTTTTTTTTATTATGGACTATTCCTACTCTTTCATTAACATGAATATTCATCTCCTTCGCAGTTTCAGGAGTTAGTATTATTACAGGTCTACCTGCTAACCACCTCAAATTTTTTGCTTTTAATTTCATTTTCTAAATAATTCGTCTAAATTTCCTTGTTTATAAAATTGTAAAACTATTAGTAAATAAGAAACTATCAGGGGTCCCAATACTAAACCTATTAGTCCGAATGAGAGAAGTCCGCCTACGCTTGCTAAAAAGCTAAGTTCTATCGGAAGAATTGTTTTTTTGGAAATTATGTAAGGTCTTAATATATATTCTGTAGAAGCTGAAACTCCCATTCCCCAGAGTGCGAGTATTAGTGCTTTTATCGGAAATCCTGTGATTAATAGAACAGTTCCCAGAGGGACCCAAATCGCGGTAGGTCCAATCATAGGTAGAACTCCTACGATCACAGCAATTATTGTAAGTGGGAGGACTCCTTTAATTCCTAATATAAACATAATTAATCCCATTAGAATTCCCTGTAAAATTCCTATTAAAACTTGTCCGTAGATAGTTCCATCGGTAACGTTCTTAAATTCTTCTCCGAATTTTCTTTTTACTTTATCAGATAGAGGAATAAATTCAATTATGTTTGATAAAATTTTATCAAAGTCTATGAGAATGAAATAAAAGATAGAGAGGAAAATGATTAATCCTACTAGCTTCATTGGAACTCCCTTTAAGAAGGATGAAAAACTGGTCATTGCAGAGGTATAAATATTTGAAAGTACTCCATTAAACTGAGATTTTATTGTTTCGCTAACTTCGGGAGAGATTCCTGATGGTAAAACTTTTTCCATGAAATCTCCTATATTGAATTCTTGTATTCCTTGATAAAGTTCAGATGTTTGATTTATTAAAGGATTTATTAGAAATAGCATTGGGAGAATTATTATTGCTGCTAATCCCAATAGGATGATAAGTGCGGAAATGCCTCTAATTTTCACCCTCCTGTTTATTGAATTAAATAAAGGCCTAAAAATATATGCGAAAATAAATGCTATAAAGATGGAAAACAAAATTTTCCTTAAAATTATATAGGTTAAAATAATCAAAATGACAATTCCTGAAAAAACGATGGCACGATCTATTGATTTATTTTCCATAAAGATATTAAATTATTTCTATTTATAAATCTGTCTACTTTCATTTTGAGAAACTATAAAAAGAGGATATTTCTTAAGATATTATGGCTTATCAATTTGAAGAACATACCGCAGATGTGAAGTTTATTGTAGATGGTAAAACTATTGAGGAGATTTTTTTGGATAGTTTTCTAGCTCTTAAGAAGAGTATCTCTGGCGAGATAGAAATCATCGAGAGGATTGAAAAGAAAATTTCTATTAGAGGAGATAATCTTGAAAATTTATTATATTTATTTTTAGAAGAGTTTTTGGTTTTGTTGGATTCGGAAAATTTTCTTCCAACTAGAATTTCTAAAATTAAGATTGATATTGAGAATTATAAATTAGAGGCGGTGGTTATAGGAGATAAAGCAGATAAATACAAATTTAGTAATAGTGTGAAGGCAGTAACTTATTCTCAAATGGAAATAAAAAAAATGGGGGAAGATTTTAAAGCGATTGTTGTTCTTGATGTATAATGGAAATAAAAAAAATATCTGATTTTGAATGGGAAATTCCTAGGATTGGAAAGATGAATGTTCCGGGAAAAATTTTTGCCTCTGAAGAAATTCTTGAAAATATTAAGAAGGATAAAACAATTGAGCAAATAAAAAATGTTGCTTGTCTTCCGGGAATTATTGGATATAGTTTTGCTATGCCTGACGCTCATCAGGGATATGGATTTCCTATTGGAGGAGTTGCTGCTTTTGATTTGGAGAAAGGAGTTATTTCCCCCGGAGGAGTTGGATATGATATTAATTGTTCAGTTAGGTTGATGAAGACAAATTTAACTAGAGAGGATGTTGAAGGAAAAAAAGAAGAAATTGCAGAAACTCTTTTTAGAGAAATTCCTTCTGGAGTTGGAGGAAAAGGAAAAATTATTTTAAAAGATAAAGAGTTAAATGAGGTTTTGGAAAGGGGAATTAATTGGGTTATTGAAAAGGGGTTTGGGGAAAAAGAGGATTTGGAGTATGTTGAAGAAAAAGGATGTATGGAAGAGGCTAGAGTTGAAAATGTTAGCCGAAGAGCTAGATCTAGAGGTTTGGCTCAGTTGGGGACTCTTGGAGCAGGAAATCATTTTTTAGAGGTTCAATATGTTGATGAAATTCTTGATGAAAAAACTGCAGAAACTTTTGGTTTAAAAAAGAATCAGATTTGTATTATGATTCATTGTGGTTCCAGAGGACTTGGACATCAAGTTGCTAGTGATTATATTTTGGAAATGGAAAGGGAATACGGATTTAAGCATCTTGCAGATAGGGAATTGATTAGTGCTCCAATTGAAAGTGATCTTGGGAAAAAATATCTTTCGGCGATGGC
>CAZHYK010000001.1:4896-8395 GCA_964536715.1 Candidatus Woesearchaeota archaeon
GAGGTAGGACAACCGATTATAATTCCTGGGAGTATGGGAACTGCGAGTTATGTTTTAGTGGGAACTAGAGAGTCTGAGAAATTAAGTTTTGCCTCTACCGCTCATGGAGCAGGAAGAGTTAAGGGGAGAGTTGCAGCGATGAAAGAATTAGATTTAGAAAAGGTAAAAACCTCACTTTTAGACAAAGGGATTATAGTTAGATCTGGAAGTTCTAAGGGGATTATTGAAGAGGCTCCAGAGGTTTACAAAGACATTGATGAGGTTGTAAGAGTTAGTGAAGAGGTTGGAATTGGAAAGGTAGTTGCTAGATTAAAACCTCTTTGTGTGATTAAGGGGTAGGGTTTCCAATTTCCGATTGAATTAATTCTAACTCTCTTTTTTCAGAAAATAATTGAGTTCTGTTAGGTTTTCTTTTCCTATAAAAATAGATAGCTATGAGAGTTATTAAGATTAAAGTTGAAATTAAATAACTCCAAGGGAAATTAGAATTGCTTTGACTTTCTTCTACATCAGTATTATCTTCTTCGTTAATGTAGTACTTTTTTTCATCGGATTTATTATTTTCATATTTTATTAAATTAAATGAATTAATTCTTTCGTTAATTTTTTTAATTGAAATATTTGCCTTAGTTCCTTTTATGCTTTCTAATTTAACTACAAGATCGTAATATTCTAGAGAAGTTAGATTTAATTTTTCTTCTTCCCCTATTTTTAGAATTAAATTTATTGGTTCACTTCTTATAGTTATATTTATAGAATTATTAATGATCTTATTTAGTTGTAGTGAGTGATTTTGATTATTTATTGTGAAAGATAATTTTTCATTGAGGTTGAAATTTTTATTATATCCTTTCTGAAGTGTTGTATCCTCTACTTTTAGATTTATATTCTCTTTGGGAGGAACTCCTCCGCCTCCGCCTCCTCCTCCCCCCTTAGGTGTTGGAGGAGTTCCTAGTGTTGTAAACTCTATTAGTGAGATATTACAATTTCCCGCCCTATCACAAAAAGAGAGATTCAAATTATATTCTGTTGAAGGATTAAGATTAGAAATAGAAATTGAATGTTCTAAATTGAAAGTGTTATTTTGAATTGAATTTAAATCGATTGAATAGTTTATTTCCTCAGAAGAATTAATTTTTAATTTTGCCGAATTGCATGAAATATCTTCAATATCGTAGGTTAAATTAGGAGTAGTAATATCATAGATTATAGTGTGATTAATTTTTTCTGAGACAGAATCATTATTGTAAACTAAACAGCTCCAAGTATAATTTCCTTCTTCTTCAAATATAAAATTAAATTCTGAGATATTGGAATTCCCATAAATTTCATTAGTGGAGTTATTTAATAGATTTTCTGAAGAATTCCAAATAGAGAAGGTTATATTTTTAAGAGGAGATTCTGTAGGCGAAGTTGTATTACAGGTAAATGAGATTTCATTTATATTTGTAAAAGTATTATTTGAAGGCGTTAATTCTAAATTTATTCCTTGATTGATAAATGTATAATTATTTTCTGCAAAGGCACAGTTTGATTTTTTATCACATACTAGATAGTTCCAATAGTATTTTCCATAATCAATTTCTACTAATTCTATTTGACTTGTATTTGTTTCTCCTGAAATTTCTATCATTGAATTATTAACTAAGTTATTATTTGAATCCCAAAGATATAGAGTTGCATTTTTTAATTGCCAATCAGAAGTATTAAATTTGAATGCTTGATTTTGTGTTTCGTTTAGAGTGTTATTTTCGGGAGAGATTAGATTTATGATTGGAGGAGTTTCGTCAATTTCCATTAAAGCAGAATAGACATCTACACGAGAGAAATTTCTATTAGATTCGTAATCATAAATTTGCTTTCCCGTTGAATTTAATAAATCTTCTATCTCCGAAGGGGTTTTTGTTTTATTTATAGATTTTAGATATTGGTTTATAATTGCAATAACTCCTGCGACGTGAGGTGTGGCCATCGAGGTTCCATTTGCATAGGCATAACGATTATTAAGATAAGTTGAAGTAATATTAGTTCCTGGAGCAGATAAAATTTTTAAAGAAGGATTGCTCCATCTATTTGAAAAGGAAGATAAATTATTATCTGATTTTATTGAGGAAGTGGTAGGAATTGCATTCTGAATACATGCAGGTGATGAAATAAGACTAGGGCTTCCATCATTTCCTGTTGCAACAACTACGGAAATATTTTTACTATTAGCATAATTAATCCTAGATGAAAAATAAATTCCAAAACTATCTTTTATGTCACAATACTCATTAAATAAATCTTCGCTTCCCAAACTCATACTTATCACAGAAATATTGAACTCTGTAGCATTATTTATACACCATTCCATTCCGTCAAGAATATCATTTATATTAAAACTCCTGTTTTGAGGTTCATTTGCCTTTATCATTATTATTTTAGAATTTGGAGCGACACCTAATAGATCCCCATTAGCACTTGCAATTCCTGCAACATGAGTTCCGTGCCCTTGATCATCTAAGATGTAATTATTATTATAATAAGTGTTCCATCCTCCAACAACCTTACAATTAGAATTAGGATTATTATCTCCAAAACATCCTCCCAAATCTGGATGAGTATAATCTATTCCCGTGTCTATTATACAGATAGTTTGCCCCTCTCCCGTCAAATTAATTCCTCTAGATTCTAGATTCCAACTAGAGGTAGCATTTATTAGTAGAACTGAATCTTGTAAGAATGTATAGTATTTTTTTTCTTCAAAAATTTCTTTAATTTGATTGTTTAGTGCTAAATTCTCTATTTCTTCTCTTGTTAAAATTGCAAAAAATCCTTCTTCCATCTCGTAAGTAATAGATTCTTCTGAGGTAAAATCTTTAGCTTTTTTTTCTTTAGAAAATAAAGTTATCATTCGAAGGATATTATTCTTAGGAGTTTTGTTATCATATTTTACGAATACTCTTATTTTTTCATTAGAATTTTTTTCTAAAATAGAACTTTGGATTTTTGTATTTTCTATTTGCTTTGCATTCACAAAGACTACTATAAATAAAATTAACACAACTCCTAAAACCAATAAAACTCTCTTCCTTCCCATCGATAAAAGAATAATTTGAACTTTAAAAATCTAATCTTAATGCTGAAAATAAAAAGAAATAAATCAACTCTTATTCACTAATAACTTCAAACTTCCCATTCTTTCCGGTAGTGAGCTGTTTCTGTCCATTGAATTCAGAGCAAAATCCATTCTCTAATTTTATTCTCGCCCCCACCTTAATTCTTTCAATATCTTGATTCCAAAAAGACATTTTGATTTCACTAGTTCCATCTGTAACCATTGCATTTGAAACTCTTAAAATTTTTCCGTATTTATTAAATTCTCTCGGCTCTTCCATAGAGACTATCGTTAAATCTAGGTTAATTCCTTCTTGTTTGGGTTGTAATTCTGCTATGGAAGTCATTTTAACAATATCCTCCACTAGCTCCAACATCTACTCCTTCCCATCCAAAATAAGGA
>CAZHYK010000001.1:8495-12550 GCA_964536715.1 Candidatus Woesearchaeota archaeon
TTTGATCAACAACTCCATTTCCTTCTAAGAAGCACTTTAGATAAGGAATAAATTTATCTGATTGTTCCTCTCTTATACAAAGTTGTCTAGGAGTTTCTGTGTACTCTGGTTCGTGCATAAAATAATGAACAAATCTAATTTTTGCATCTGCTTTATTTCCAATAGATTCCAAGAATGGAATAAATCCTTTTTCTGCTTGTGTTCCGTAAGGACAATGAGTCATAATAAATAATTCTGCTCTTGGTTTATCGGATTTAGGAATTTCCTGAGGAGTATCAACAACATTTCCAGTTATGCTTCCTCCCATGAATGAAGAACTTTCGATCATTTGTCCAAAATATTTTCCATCTTTAGACACCGCAAATTCTCCTTCATCTCCTTGAACTAAGAATTCCACAATAAAGATATCTCCTTTAGAAATTATAGAATTAAATTGAATATCTTCAGAATCCAAACCATATCTTTCCGTTAGGAATGTAAGAACAATACTTTCTGCCTTCTTTTTAGAAATTCCGCTAGTTGAGTTGGCGATTAAAACGATCGATAGAACAATAACTAGAACAACACTAGCAATCATCCAATAATTAATTTTCAAGGAATTTGATTTCTTAGGTTCCTCTTTTTTTTCAATTACTTTTTTTGTCGTCTTTTTTTTAACCATTATAGATTGATTAGAATAAAAAGCCTTTATAAAGTTTTTGGAAAATTAAAAATTAACACATTAAAGCAGCCGAATCACTTGGTGCTGTTCCATATCCTAGACCTGCCGAGGGAGTATCGGTTGGAAGATTTAGTGTTGAACACTCTTCAGGAGCATTCTCAAAAGCTGCACAGACAGTTGCTAGTAAAGCTGCTGGACTTCTTCCACTGTTTACCTGAACTCCATTTATTACAAGTGTTGGACTTCCTTGAACTCCATATTTATCATTTTCTTCCTTGTGAATATTGAATTGAGGGAATTGTCCGCTTACCCAAGTGCTTCTATCATTTAGACTTGCGATAACACCATATTCTTTTTCTGTTGCATCATAACAAGAGTCTAGTTTTGATTTATCTATTCCGATTTCCTTAACACAGCCTTCGGTATCTCCTGCTGCTAGGAAGCATTGTAAATAGTCTAGATATTTAGGCTTCTGTTCTTTCTGGATACAATATTGTACTAAATTCTCTTCAGTTTCACCAACGGAAGGATGCATTACATAATCTACGAATTTAACTTCAAAATCAACCTTGTCTCCTAAGGAGGATTTTACTACAGGTAAGAATCCTTTCTCTATTTGAGTCCCATAAGGGCAGTAAGACATTACAAATAATTCTATATTAGGTCTATCGGATTTAGGGATGTTATCGGGAGTTGCAGGAGTTGAGGAAGAACTAGAACTGGAACCATCTAAAGAATCCATTTGTCCTATGTATTTTCCGTCTTTAGAAATATCAAAGGTTCCTAAACTTCCTTGATAGTTATAAGTGACTCTATAAAATCCAGAAACAGATTTTATTCCTTCAACTTGAACATCAGCTCCTTGTGATTGTGCAAATGCAATGAATCTTTTCTCTGCAGTTTTTTTGGAAATTCCAGATGCAGAAGTTGAGATAGCTCCAACAACTAAAATTATAGCTAATGCAATTGAAGCAATCATCCAAGGATTTATAGATTTAGAAATTAAATTTTTATTATTAGAAGTTGAAGTTTCTTTATTCACACTCTTCTTAGATTTTTTAGCTACCATAAAAAAGTAAACAATTGTTTACTTTTTAAATGTTTGGAAAGTATGTTAACAACGAGATAACTCCTAGAGTATAACAATTATTATAATCCAGGCTATATTATTACGACGATGATAGACTTAGAAACAATATATGATTTTTTTCCTGAACAGAAAAAAGAATCAATAGAAAAATTAATTGAGGATCCGAGTTTTCAAAAACAAATTCCTTCTCTAATCTTAGATAGAATAAAAAAATCCTCAAATAAAATTATTCCTATTGAAGATGAAATGATTCCCTGGTTTTTTTCTCGTGCAGAATTTTCAAATCTAGAAGAATCTTATAAGATGTCTAGTATGTTTAGAGATTATCTTTCCTATGAAAAGAGATTTTTACCTCTAGCAATAGACTATCTTAGTGAACTTGAGACTCTTAAGGAAAGAAATAGTTTGACTAAGAGAAGATTTTATGAGATTGGAAAAAATTTTGCTTCTAGATGTTTATTTTCTCTTTCTTTTTTTTACGATGGATTGGAAGAGCTATATAATAGGAGAGGATCTCCCCATCCTGAATTTTACAGAGAAACTGGAAAAAGAATTTTCTCAAGAATAGGAGAAGAATCTATTTCTGATAATTTTGATAATTGGGAAGAATTTATTAGAGAAGAGGCTTTTAGCTAAATTATCTTTTCTAAATCCAACTCTAATGCCCCGATAGGAAAATCAATTTTCCAATTTTTTAAACATCTCGGATGTATCTCTCCGATAGAACCTATTTCTTCATTATTTAATAAAATCTTTCCTACTCTTCCTGGAATAAATATTTCGTTTTCAGTTTCTTCAATTTCATATTCTTTTCCTAGCATCTTAAATAGATAATCTAGGACTTGTTTTATCTGAGTAAAATCAGTTTTATCCTCGCAAATTGCAATAGAAAGTAATTCTTTTTCCTTAATTCCTGTTTCAGTTTTATTTTCTTTATCTATTTCAAAAATTCTTCCCATCTCGAATATTTTTTGAGGATAGAATGAATCTGAATTTTCAGAGAATATTTTAATTAAATTCGTTAGTAAATCTATTCTTAATACGCTATATTCGGTTTTTGAATCTTCTAGTTCAATAAATTCCTTAAAACTCTCTCTGAGCTTTTTTATCTCTTCTTTTGTGTTCAAATGTAAACTTGAAACTTCTAAGAAATTTATTCCAGATAAGATATTTCCAATAACTCTTTTTTTTATGGAAGTTTTATCTTCCTCTGCAATTGTAGAAATTCTTGGAATTTCTGGAATAAAATTTTCATAGCCGTAGGCAATAGCAATATCTTCTGCAATATCAACCCAATGTAAAACATCAGTTCTATATGAAGGGATTAAAGCAAATAAATTTTTTCCTTCCTTTTTAATTTCTACATCCATCTTCTTAAGAAGTTCTTCAATTTCTTTTTCCTTTAGTTCTAGACCCAACGTTTTATTAATATCTTCAATTTTGAATCCCAATTTTTGTCTTTCTAAATTTGGACTTAGCGAGATTTCTCTATCTTTTATTTTTACAGAATAAATCTCTGCCCCCATATCTGCTAGAGCGGAAACTAAGATATTTAAAGATTTTTCTAGATAGTATTTATTAAATCCAGAACATTCTATAAATACCTCTTTTGTATTTTCATCAATTCTTCCGGTTTCGTGAGAGTTTATTATCGGAGGCATGGATAAAATTTGTTCGTTGGAATCTATAAAAATAGGGAATTTATCTAGGCCTTCTAAAAGTTTTGCATAATCTCTTCCGGCAGGATGTTGAGAGAGAATTTGTAATCCATTAATTTCTTTAGGAAATTCTAGAGGTCTAAATTTTATTTCTTGAGGTTTTTTAGCAATAAATTTTATAGGAAATTTAATCTTTTCTAGAGGATAAACTCCTATTGCTAATTTTTTCCTTTTTCTTCCAAGTGTGTTATGAAGTTTTTCTTGAATATCTATAATATCTTTTATCCTTTGATTATTTAGATTTAGATTTTTTATAACTGCACAGACAGTAAGAGGCCTAACTGATTTTACAGATTTATCTATAATTACTTCATAATTGGAAGGTTTAATTTTATAATCCGAAATTTTTCCCTTTCCAAGATAATTTTTCATGTATCTTACAAATCCTTGTGTTGAAAGTAGGTCTGTTCTGTTAGGAGTTATATCGATGGTTAATTCTTCCTCGGAAAGAAAATCAACTTCTATACCTGCAGAAGTTATTCTTTCTTGAAGTTTATCATCTAAATTTCCTAATTCTCTTTCAATCTCTTTTCTATTTAGTGTTATTGTTGTCATTTTTTATTTAACTTTTTCCAATCAGTTTTTA
>CAZHYK010000001.1:12650-20468 GCA_964536715.1 Candidatus Woesearchaeota archaeon
TTTTTATTTAACTTTTTCCAATCAGTTTTTAATAAACCATAAACATTTGCATCTTGAATTTTCCCGGTAGATTTCGCCTTGTGATAGTCCCTTAAACATCCTTCATATGAAAATCCTAATTTTCTTGCTAGAGCATTGGAGGCCTCATTATCTACATAAGCATAAAGAGTAATTCTATTTAATTTTAAATCCTTGAAAACAAAATCTATAAGTTTTGAACAAGCTTCAGTAGCAATTCCTTTCCTCCAATAATTTTCATTTAACCAATAACCTATTTCCACAGATTCATTGAATCTATCTAACTTGTGTAAACCACACCCTCCAATTAATTTTTTCTCATCCTTTAATTCTATATTAAAACTATAACCTTCTCGCTTAGTTCTTTTTTTATGTTCACTTTGCACATGATTTATCCACCATTTAGCATCTTTTATAGTGTAAGGATAAGAAACCTTTGCTAAATATCTAGAAACATTTAGGTTGTTCATTCCCTCTATTAAATTCCCTATATCTTTTGGAGTAGGCGATCTTAATATTAATCTTTCTGTGTATAATTTCATTCTGTCCAAAACCTCATTTCTCTAGATTTAGTTAAATTATTTTTATAGAAGTCTCTTAAATCTTTTATTCCGAAATATTGCATTATTATTCTATCAAACCCTGGACCCCAGGCAAGTACGGGAATATGTTTTCCGAAAAAAGGAATCGTTACCTCGGGGCGAAACATTCCTGCTCCTCCGATCTCAATCCAAGATTGTCGTTCTTCATTCCAACTATCTATTTCTACTGAAGGTTCAGTATAGGGAAAATAGTGTGGTCTAAATCTTAATTTTTTATGTCCCATTCTTGTAAAAAATTGTTTTAGATAACCTAAGAGTTGTCTAAAATTAGCATTTTCATCCACAACAATTCCTTCAGATTGGTTGAATTCAAATCCGTGACTCCAATCAACAGTTTCATTTCTAAAACATTTTCCAAGTGCAAAATATTTTGCAGGGAATTCTTTCTCTTCGGAAATTCTTTTTAAAGTTTGAACGGAAAGAGGAGTTGTATGAGTTCTTAGTAAAACTTTTTTTGAAATTTCCTCATTCCATTCTGAACTCCATCCTCTAGAGTCTTCCCTTCCCTCATGAGATTTTTTAACCTCTTCTACTAATTTCTTTTCAGGTAATTTACCACTTAAATTTTTTATAAAAAATGTATCTTGCATATCTCTTGCAGGATGATCTTGAGGAGTAAATAAAGCATCAAAATCCCAAAATGAGGTAAGAGTTAAATTTCCTGTCATTTCCTTAAATCCCATGTCTAACCAAATCTTTTTAGCAAAGTCAGTTGCTTGGTTTACAAAGTGTCGTTTCCCTCCGTAAAGTTTAGGAACTAAACTTTGAATGTCATAAACTCTAAATTTTTTTCCTTTCCAAGAAGTATCTCTAATAATTTTTGAATCTATTTTCTCAATTAATTCTTCATTCAAATCTTCAAGTTTAATCTTCTTTCCTAATTCCGTGAGGGAAATTAAAGTCTCTTTTTCATCCCTTATCTCAATAATATCTTTTCTGGATTTTAAATTTTCTAGTGCTAATTTTTGTTCGGGTTTTAATTTGCTCTCTTCCAAAGGCAAACTAGAAATTAATTCTTCTTCCAGACTTTTTTTATCAATCTCTTTTTGAGAAGCAGTAAGAATAATTTTTCCTTCTTTGATTTCTACTAGAGCTTTTTTCTTCAAAACTCCAAGAGAAATTTTTGCCTCATTGGAATTTAATTCTGTATTTTTTTCTATCTCTGAAATCGAAATTAGTTTCTTTTCAGAAAGAGTATTTAACAACCGTCTTTCTGGAAGACCTATATCCCTATATTTTTTACCATTTATTCCCAAATCAATAACTTTTTCTTCCTTAAATTCTAAATTAATTAGATTCTTTCTTTCTAAAAAACTTAAAGCCCTTAAAAGGGTAGTCTCATCTATTTCTGCTTTTTTTAAAATTTCTTCTAGACTCTTTGTTAAATAAGGTATAACTTTTTTCTCAATGGATGATAGGGATAACAAAATTTTCTCTTTTTTCATAATAATTTAATAATTAAACCTTATTTAAATATTTGTAAAATTAATTTGATCTAGATAAATTTCCAAAAAGTCTTGCAATTACTCCCTCTCTTTCTGAGTAAGAACCATTAATTTTATGTGCAATTTCTATATACTTTTTAGAAACCTTACTCTTTGGGCTTGTATGAATTACAGCATCTCTTTTTGTTAGAGCTTTTTTTACGGCATCATCTTCCGGAATTACACCGATTATTGGAGATTCTAACATAGACTTTATTGAAGAGAGGGGCATCTCATATTTTGCTCCTCTGTGTCTTGTAATCACAACTCCTCTAACTTCTTTTCCTAGATTTCTTGCAATCTTAACAGCTTTCAAAGCATCCGTTACTGCAGGTAGTTCGGGGTTTGTTACAACTACTATTTCTTCCCCGGCTTCTATAGTGGCTATTGCCTCCTCAGAAAATCCTGCTGCAGAATCTAGAATTATGTAGTCTGCTAGATCTTTTAGTCTCCTAACTATAAATGGTATCTTTCTAGTATTAAATTTCGTTATTTCTTTAACCGAAAGAGATGAAGGGATAATTTTAGTTCCAGAACTATGTTCATAAATCGCTTCTTCTATGTCTGCTTTTCCTCTTAAAACATGGTTTAGTGTAACTGGAACTATTGGAGCGCCTAAATGAACCCCTATATTTGGAGTATTTAGATTTAAATCCATAACTATTACCTCATGCTTTAACTTATTTAGAGCAGCACCTAAATTTATCGCAGTTGTGGTTTTTCCAACTCCTCCCTTTCCAGAGATCACAGTAATTATTCGTCCCATATCACTTTTTAACATTTAAATTGTGACGAATTGCGCTTATAAAGTTTTCTAATTGTTCAGAATACTCCTTTAACATATCCAAATTAATGTTAGTTTCTTTCCCTCCATCAATTATTTTCAAATTAACATTTTTTCTAAATTCTCCCTCTCGAGATTTTTGAAGGGCTGGAATTCTCCTAAAGAATATATAAAGCGGAAGAATTCCCTGAATTTCTTTATCTTTTTTAAAATAAGTTCTAATATATTCTATTTTTTGTTTAGGGCTATTTGGAAGTTCTAGAATTTTTTCTTCCTCCATTGCTTGCTCTATAATCGCATCAAAACTTAAATCAATTAGACTTCTCCATCTTTCGATTAGATTCAAAATAACATCACAGGTCTTAGTATATTTAAGACTCACATACAACAAGTGATCGGCGCTTGTTTTTTCCTTAGTAATCTCTTCCAGCATATTAAAAGTAGAATTAGAAAGTGGTTTCTAGTATATATATCTATGCTTTTTTAGTGGAGAAATGAGACATTAAGTGTTCTAAAGAATGTATAAAACTTATTATTTTATCCTTGGATATATGAATAAACTTACCTTCTGAAAACATGATTAGGTTATTTTTTCTTGAAAATTCTATGGAAGAAGTATTACATTTTCTTGTTAAAATTAGTAAATCTATTAAATTTATTCTATCTTTTTCATGAATTAATCTTGGAGCAATTTTTTTGAAAAAGAGAAGATTTTTATCTTTTCCATTATGTTTTTCGATTATTGAATAAATTTCAACTATTTTTAGAAGAGACTTGGTAAGTTCTTTGAGAATTTTAGAAAATATCTTATTATTTGATAAATTAGTACTTAAAATTAAGAGTCTCTTGGAAATATCTAATTGAATTTTTGCTTCAGTTAGAAGAGCAATATTGAATTTATTCATTTTATTTGTCTAAATATTCATAGGCAGATTTTGCTGCAATTGCTCCATCTCCTGATGCGGTTACAACCTGCTTGAAAACATTATTTGTAATATCTCCTGCTGCGAAAACTCCGTCTATTGAAGTTCTCATTTCTTTATCTATTTCTATGTATCCTTCATTATTTATTTTTATTCCTAATCCTTCTACTAATTTTGTTAGAGGGGTTGATCCTATTTCTATGAAAACTCCGTCAATGTCAATTTCTTTTTCTTCATCGGAATTTATCATTGAAAGTTTAATTTTATTTGTCTTTGAATCTCCTAAAATTTCTAGAGGGATTGAGTTATAAACGAATTCTACATTTTCTCTTTTATTTAGTTTTTCTAGAGATATAGGTTCACAACGCATTTTTTCTTTTCTATAAGAAATATATACTTTTTTAGCCATTGTAGAAAGATATAGTGCCGCGCTTGCTGCAGAGTTTGCACCTCCTATTACTATTACCTCTTTATTCCTAAAAAAAGTTCCATCACAAGTTGCACAATAACTAACTCCTTTTCCTAGAAATTCTTCCTCTCCAGGAATGTTCAATTTTTTATGTTCTGAACCCAAAGTTATTATAATTGTTTTTCCAATATAATTCCTTGAGGAGTCTTTTATAATAAATAAGTTATCTTTTTTTTCTATAGAAACTATCTCAGTTTGGACAATTTCAACTCCTAATTTTTCTGAATGTTCCTTGAAATTATTCATTAGTTCAATCCCACTTCCTATAAATCCAGGCCAATTTTCTATTTCATGGGCAAGATTTGTAGTTCCTCCAATTTCTTTTGCAATTACTAGAGTTTTCAAATTATATCTTGCAGTATAAATTGAGGCTGAAAATCCTGCTGCACCTCCTCCTAAGATTATTGTATCATAGATTTCTTCCATAGTTAATGGGGGTTACGCTCTTTTTTAAAGATTAGTATTCAATGTTTAGAGAAAGATTTATAAAAGAATTAATTATAGGATTTATATGGAAAAAGATTTGGGAAAAATAAAAAAGAATGATGATATGGACATCATTATAAGAATTGATGATTTTGGAGGAAAACTTGGTTTGACAATTAGAGAATATGTTAATAGTTCTCCTTCGGGATATAAGGGGTTTACTAAAGCAGGAACCAGGATTCCTTTAGAAAGTATTGATGAGTTTAAGAAAATAATTTCTTCTATAAATTTAGATGAGTTGAAAACTCAAGAGGTTTCTGCCCCTTCTGAACCTGAAATTAAGGAAGATGAGAGTAGCTATCTTTGATTAAATTAGTTTACTTCTTATAACCTTTCCAGAATTTCCTTTAGGCAATTCTTCTATAAATTCAATAATCTTTGGATAAGCATGTCCTGCATAGTTCTTTTTTACGAATTGGGAAATTTCTTGTTTTGATTTTTCTTGGTTTAGGATTTTTTTTCTTGGAACTATAAATGCTTTTAATATACTTCCTCTAACTTTGTCTGGAATTCCGATCACTACTCCTTCTTTAACTAGGGGATGTTTGATTAAAATATTTTCAATTTCTAGAGGGGAGACTCGCTCTCCAGAAGTTTTTATTATATCATCTTTCCTTCCTTCAAAATAGAAGTAATTTTTATTATCTTGAGTTGCTAAGTCATTTGTAAAAAAATAATTTTTAGAAAAATAACTTTTAAACATTTTTTCATGTTTCCAAATTCCAGTCATCATTGCAGGCCAAGAAGTTTTAATAGATATCTCTCCGTTTTTTAAAATTGCTTTTACTCCTACCGACTTCCCAATTGAACCTTTTTTTGAAGGGATATTTGCAATTACAATTGCTCCGGTTTCGGTTTGCCAGTAGGTGTCAATTATATTTACTCCTAATTTCTTATAATATTCAACAATGTTTTGCGGTAATGCCTCTCCGACTGAACAAATTCTTTTTATATGTTTAAAGTCTATTTTTTTAAGATCCTCTCTAAAAAGTTTTAAAACCGTAGGAGCGGTGTAGATATTTTCTATCTTATTTTTTAGAAGAAATTTTTTCCATCTTGGAATATCAAATCTTCCTTGGATTGAAAATACTGTAGCTCCTGTGAAAAAAGGAGCAATTACTCCATAGATTGCTCCGGTAACCCATGCAGGGTGTGCCGAACAAAAATAATTTGTCTTAGGTTTTAAACCTAAAACTTTTTTTGCGGTATAAATCCATTGAACAGTTCCCTTGTGGGGAAGTAAAATTCCTGCAACTGGAGTTCCTGCCGTTGATGAAGTAAAAATAATATAGCAACTTTCTTTTTTATCCAATTGAACTGTTTCACAAATTGAAGAAGATTTTTTTATTTCAGTTTTGAATTTTTTAGAATCTACCACGAAAACCTCTCGGAGTGTTTTAGGTTTTTGTGTTTTTTTAAATCTTCTTAAGAGTTCCTTATCTGTAACTAGAAAATTTACATCTCCTCTTTTTAAACGAATCTCTAAACCTTCAGGTTGGAATGCTTCAAATAATGGCATAGCCATTGCTCCGAGTTTAATTGTAGCAATCATTCCAAAGTAAATTTCTGAACATTTAGGTAAAAAAAATGCAACTCTTTCCCCTCTTTTTAGCCCATTTTTTTTAAAAATATTAGCATATCTATTTACATTCTCTATCAATTCTTTATATGTATACTTTTCAATTTCTCCATTTTCTCTTTGAAAATGAAGTGCAAGAGAATTAGGATTTTCTCTTGCTCTCTCCTCAATTATATTTATTAAATTAAATTTTCCCTTGGGAATTTTATATTCTTTCTCTAATTTGTTCCAATTGACTAAGCTCATCCCCTCTAGAATTTTTAGATTACTAAAGTTTAAATACCTTCTCCCCCGAATAATTAAGAGGGGTAGATGAGAAGAGAAATTTTGGTTGGGGGGAAGGCAGGACAGGGTCCAAATTTTTTAGGTGAACTTATTGCTCAAGGACTTATTAAAAAAGGATATTATGTATTTTATTCTAGAGATTATCAATCTTTAATTAGGGGAGGACATAATTTTAATCAAATTTCAGTTTCAGGAAAAGAAGTTTATAGCAACTCTTCTGAGATAGATATTCTCGTTTGCTTAGATGATAAAACAAGAAAAATTCATGAGAAAAAATTAAAAAAAGACGCAATTATATTGGATTATACTCGCGGAAAAGGGAATGCCTATTATGCAGGAGTTTTATTCAGGGCTTTAAAAATAGAGTTTTCTATCTTAGATTCCTTGTTGAAAAAATATAAATTTTATGAAGAAAATCTAAGTGAAGCTAAAGATGGATTTGAAAATGGGTGTACTTCTACATTGGAAAAAAGTTGTTCACTAAGATTTAAAGATTTAGGAATTCTTCCTAAAAAAATTGATTTGAATAAATTAATTTTAAAAAATGGAAGTGAGGCTATTGCAGTTTCTTCATTAAAATCTGGACTTGACTTTTATTATGCTTATCCCATGACTCCTGCAACTCCTCTAATGATGGAGCTAGGAATGATGCAATTAGATGAGAAAAATAAACATAGAGTTATAGAATTGGAAAATGAAATTGCGGTTGCTCTCACAGGAATGGGAAGCTCAGTTGTTGGAAAGAGAGTAATGGTGGGAACTTCGGGAGGAGGATTTGATTTAATGACTGAGAGTTTAAGTCTTTCTGCAATGGCTGAAATTCCTTTAGTATTCTATCTAGCTCAGAGGCCTGGACCTGGAACCGGAGTTGCAACCTATACCTCTCAAGGAGATTTGAATCTTGCCTTACATTCGGGGCATGGAGAATTTTTCAGATTTGTAGTCTCTCCAGGTGATAATGAAGATTGTGTAAAATTAACTAACGATGCTTTTCACTTTTCATACAAATATAGAATACCTTCTATTATTTTAATTGATAAGCATCTTGCAGAGAGTAAGGGTATTTATAATGAGAAAGAGAGTTTGAAAAAAATTAAAGAAATAAAAAACCCTATAAAAATTGGAGAGAGATTTAATTCTTATGAACATGATTTAGAAAAAGATAGTATCGCTACGGAAGAAGCTGAA
>CAZHYK010000001.1:20568-25437 GCA_964536715.1 Candidatus Woesearchaeota archaeon
TTCTAGGAAATGTAAAGAAGATGGTGACAAAAACTATTCGAACTTCAACAGAAATTACCTGGTGTCCGGGATGTTTTAATTTTTCTATATTGGCTGGAGCTCAGAGATTTTTTGAAAAAGAAATTGCGAAAGGTAAGAAGAAAAAAGATTTTGCGATTATTTCGGGTATTGGATGTCATGCAAAAATATTTGACTATTTGAATTTGCCCGGAGTTAATTCTCTTCATGGGAGGGTTTTGCCTGTTGCACTTGGAATGAAAATTGGAAATCCTAATTTGAATGTGTTTGGTTTTTCGGGGGATGGGGATGCTTATGCCGAGGGAATGGAACACTTGATTCATATGGCAAGATATAATTCAAATATAAAATATATGGTTCATAATAATCAAGTTTTTGCCCTGACAATTGCAGAACCCTCTCCAGTTACAGAAAGAGGTTATCTAGATAAAACCCATCCTCTAGGAGTTAAATTAAAACCTTTTAATCCGATAAAATTAATGCTTGGGGCGGGAGCGAGTTTTGTTGCGAGAGTTTTTGCTGAGCCGAATCAGATTCAAAAAATTTTAGAAGAGGCGCAAAAACATAAGGGGTTTGCATTTATTGAGGTTATTCAGCCGTGCATTATTTTTCATAAAAATGAAGGATATAAGGAAAAAATGTATAATCTCGAAGAGAAAAAACATGATAAAACAAATTTTAACGAGGCGATGAAAAGAGCCGAGGAATTTGACTATGATGGAATTAGTTCTAATACAAAAATTCCGTTAGGAATTTTTTATCAAGAAAAAAGAGAAATTTTTGAGGAGTTGATATAGAAAATGGCAAAAAAAGATTACATCTCTGGAGTTTTTCGAAGTGGAATATTTAATGCATATGGGCTTATCGGAGATTATCAAGTAAAAAAATTTGAAACGGGATCTAATGAGGAAGCGAGAACTTTGGCAAATGCTCAGGGAGAGGTTCATGGAACCTATAAGGATGGAGTATTTAGACCAGCAAATGTAAGGGGAGAAAAAGGATTTGCTAATACTATCGATTTAAATAAGAAAAGATATTTTATAGATCATCGAGGCCAATTATACGATCAAAGAGGAGCTATTGCAGGATTAGTAGATGGAGATGGAAAATTTCAAAGCATTGAGACTAATGATAATTCTAAATCCTATAGGGAAAAACTTGATAACCGGAGAGAAAATATTTCTTATAAATCAGAAGTGGACTATGGAGGACATAGGGAGAGAATTTTTGAAATAGAAGGTGGAGGAATATTTACAGGAAAACAAAATAAGGAATTATCTGATTTAGCTGAATATCTTATTCGATCCCATAGAGTTCTAGGAAAATTTAGAACCTATGATAAAACTGGAACTAGTAGGGATAAGAAGATTAGAGTTTATGAAGGAGAAATACCTGAGTATGATCCCCAAACTAAGGCAGGATCCGGATGGAATGGAGAAAGTAAGGATGGAAGTGAACATGTGATACTTATAAATCGAGGTCTATCTCATGATGAACAAATAGCAACTTTAACTCACGAACTCTCTCATGTATATGGACAAAAAGATCCATATGTAAGAGGGAGAGAACTTCGTATTGAGGAACATGATACTCATTTAGCTGCTATAGATCATTTAGTAACTTTATATCAGGATTATGATGCTTTAAAAAAGGCTACAGAAGGAAGGGAAAAAAGTTATTTTAATGTAACTGATTTATCTAAGGAAGATATAGGAAAGGCTGTAGCTCGCCTAGTATCTACTAAAGGATTATTTGAAATAAATAATGAAGAACTCTCTCAACATGATTCCACTTTTAAAAGAATTGTCAAGGATTTAGAATCTAGAGTAGGACTTTATATTGCAGCTCCTAGTTTGATTGCTTCAATACTTCTCTCTTCCAAAAAGATTACTGGAAATTTTATATTAAATAACCCTCTCCAAAAAGGATCTATTTATTTTTTAAGTGCTTGTTTTTTCCTAATTGGAATTTTTGGAATATTTATGTATTCTAAAAAAAGAAGATTTATGTATAGGGAGTTTAAAGAATTATTGAATTAAAAGATTTAACTAAGTTTATTGGAGAAGTAATTATAAATCGTTGTATCTTTTAAGTAGTTACAAATAGAAAGAGTTATAAATGGAGAAAACCAAGGATTCTTATAGAAAATGGTACTTTACAATAGTCAAGGAATACTGCAAGATAATATAATCATTCTAGATGGAAGTCAGAAAGCTCATATTAATGGCACTCTAGATACTTTAGGGGAAATAAGGAGAATTAGAGATGTTCCACAGAGAATTTGGAAGTCCTTTGATCAAGAATTTATAAATGAGATGCTTCAAGGATCTTACAACTCTAAAAGAAATCAGGTAGATGTTTTTAGGATTGGAGAAAATTTAAGTAAGAATAGATGGTTACATGGAGAAAATTCTGATGCACTAAAAATCTTACTCTTAGATCAAGACCTATATGACTCTAGAAATCCGAGACAAGGATTTGGAATGGGTGTTTATTTTCCTTTTGAAAGAAGTGGAAATCACTATATAATTTCCTCAACAGCTAGGGCAATAGATGAATCTCACTGGAAACATATCCTAGCCCATGAGATTGGACATGCCTTTGGAGCTCCGGATTCCAATAGGACAGATATCTATGAATCTCTAGGAAATCATTGTATAGATAGGAACTGCACAATGCATCAAGAACTAAATGTTAGAGATTGTCATGAACAAAGCCAAAGGCTAACTAGAATAGGAAGGCTTTATTGCCCTAACTGTGAAAGAGATATAAGGAGGATAGGATAAAATGGAAAGAATAACTAAAACTGATTTAGAAAAGATAGCTACCTTACAAGAAGAGGCTTTAAGATTTATAGAAAATGAAAACTATGGGGGGGCGTTTCAATTAGCAAATGCAATAGATGAAATATTTTATAGGAAAAATATTGATTTGGTTGAAGCTATGGATTGGTGTGATAATGATCTTCTAGAACTTCGAGGGAGGCATAACGGACCTAGAACAACTTCTTGGGGAGCTAGAAGGCATTATGCTTGGGAAATGGATTACAAGTAGGCAAATTTAAAAACCTTCCTTGAGAAATTAATACATGGAAGAAGATAAAATTAATATTAAGGAGAATTTTAAAACTTATTGGGGATTTATTAAGAAATACAAATTGTTATTCTTCGGAGTTTTAGTATTTGTATTTCTCTCAGAGATTAAACAGATTGCAGATAAATATCTAATTAAAATTATTTTTGATAAATCCGAGGAGTTTATCTCGGGAACTATTTCAGTAGATCTGTTAGGCAAAATAGTGATGATACTCCTAGGAACCTTCCTATTATTGACTCTATTTATTAATGTGTTTGGAAATTGGATGAGAGAACATCTAATTATTAAACTAGATACAAAAATAATATATGACTTGAAGGAAAAATACTTCTCTCACATTATTTCACTCGATCATCGTTTTTTTACCTCTCATAAAACGGGATCTCTTATTTCTAGAATGGGTCGAGGAGGTTCAGCAATTGAGAGAATGACAGACTCTATTTTTTATGAATTTTCTCCCTTAATATTTCAATTCTCAGCTCTTATGATTTCTCTTATCTATTTAGATAAAACTTCGGCGATTATTATGACTATTACCGTTATAAGTTTTTTAACATTTAATCTTCTATATCAAAGAAGAGCAAATAGGGATAGAGTTCCTGCAAACCAGGCAGAAGATTTAGAGAAAGCAAATATTGCGGACATATTCACAAATATAGATTCAATAAAATATTTTGGAAAAGAAGATGTTATTAGGGGAAAATATTTAGAACTAGCAGAAGATACTAAAAAAACTCTGACTAAAAGTTACAATCATTGGAGACTTGTTGCAACAGTTAATGGATTTATTATGGGAGTTAGTTCAATAGTTCTTTTATATTTTTCATTTAAGTCATTTATGAGAGGGGAGATGACTCTTGGAACCCTGTCCTTTGTTTATACTACTTTCATCTCATTAGGTAGGCCTTTGTTCTCATTTATACATGGATTTAGAAGTATGAATCGAGCAATGATAGATCTACAAGATTTATTTGATTATGGAAAAATAGAGTCTGGAATTAAAAATAAACCTAAGGCAACTAATATAAAAATTACAAATGGGGAGGTGGAATTTGATAGTGTAAATTTCTCATATGATAAGAGAAAAATATTGAAAGACTTTAGTTTGAAAATCCCTGCAAATAAAAAAATTGCATTTGTAGGACATTCAGGTTCTGGAAAAACTACTCTTGTAAAATTACTTTATAGGTTATACGATATTAATTCAGGAGAAATTAGGGTTGATGGAGTAGATATTAGAGATGTTAAATATGAATCTCTTAGAGAGGAAATGGCAATAGTACCTCAAGAATGTATCTTATTTGATGATACAATTTATAATAATATAAAATTTTCAAATCCTAAAGCTTCTAAAAAAGAGATTATGAATGCGATTAAATTTGCCCAATTAGATAAAATTGTTAACAGATTTCCACAAAAGGAAAATACCATTGTTGGAGAGAGGGGAGTTAAACTTTCTGGAGGAGAAAAACAGAGAGTTTCTATTGCAAGAGCAATTTTAGCTAATAAGAAAATCCTCGTCTTAGATGAAGCAACCTCTGCACTAGATTCTGAAACAGAAAATGAAATTCAACAGGCATTGAAGAAATTAATGATTGGAAGAACCTCAATTGTAATTGCCCATAGGCTATCTACAATTATGAATTCCGACCTAATTGTTGTAATGAAAAACGGAAAAATAGTCCAACAAGGAACTCATAACGAGTTAATTAAAGTTCCGGGAGAATACAAAAAACTTTGGGGATTTCAAAAAGG
>CAZHYK010000001.1:25537-27448 GCA_964536715.1 Candidatus Woesearchaeota archaeon
GACTATACAAAAATTTATCCTCTTTCTGGAGGACTTTCTAAGACTGCAAAGATTCATAAAATATTAAAAAAAGATGAATATATTATTTGTGATGGGTGGAAGAAGGTTAATGAAATTCTTTTAGATATAAAGAAAAACCCTAAAAAATATAAAAACTTAAAATTTTTAGATGTTACTTTTTGTGAAGGCGGATGTATAGGAGGGCCTTGTACAAATCAAAATTTATCTATAAAAGAAAAACATAAACTTGTTAGCAAATATATGAAAGATTCTCTGAAAGAAAAAATTCCCGAAGATAGAAAAGGAGTTTTTTCAAAAGTTGAGGGGATGGTGTTTAGAGAATAGAAGATTGCCCTCGAACTTTTTCCCAATTCTCCCAGATTTTTTTAGCTACTTCTTCCTCAGTTAAATTCTTGATTTTTGCGATTTCTTTTATTGTGACAGGAATATTTGAAGGTTCATTTCTTTCTGCATAGACTGGAGAGAGGTAGGGAGCATCTGTTTCGGTTAGTAGATTTTCTAGAGGAGTTAATTCAGTTAGAGTTTTGAAATGATCCAATCTAGTTATAACAGGAGGGACAGAGAGAAACCAGTCATTTTCAAAACACCTTTTTATTAAACTCTTTTTTCCAGAAAAACAATGCATAATCACTTTTTTCGCCTGAAATTCTTCTAGAATTTCAATACATTCTAATTCTGCTTTTCTGGAATGGATAACTACTGGTTTGTTTATTTTTTTAGCAAGAGTTAAAATCTTCTTAAAAGCCTCAATCTGTTCTTTTTTATAATTTGGAGCAATCTGAAAATCTAAACCTACCTCACCCACTGCAACGCAGCTGTCTTTATTTTCTTCAATCCATTTTAGTTCTTCATCTAGACTGAAAGGCTCTATTTCCCTAGGATAGTCATCTGAAAGATTTGGAACTTTTTCTGCAATAGAATCTATTGGATAGATTCCGAAACTCAGTTTGATGATAGGAGATAGCAAAGCTATCTCTAAAATTTTCCTATTTGTTTTAGGATTAACTCCCGAGATGACAATTTCCTTAACTCCTTTTTCCTCTGCTCTTTTAATTACCTCAATCAAATCATTCTCAAATCTTTCATCATCTAAATGTGCATGAACATCTACTAATTTCATAAGACTTTTAAACAAATAACTCTTAAAAAACTTATGGAATTATATCAAGTGTTGGTAATGTTTGTATTAGGGGCCTTATTTGGATATGTAGGAAGAAAGCTTAGTGAGGATGAAAAAGAAATATTTAAGAGAAAACAATATTTTCCAACTTTCAAAATAATTCTTTTTTTAATTTCCCTAATAACTTTATTTGTTGATTTAAATATTTCTATAGTTACAACGACTATACTTATTATGGTTGTCGTTTGGGATTTGGAGAGTGGGAAATGACATTTTATTTAGTTGGTTTGGGTTTGGGTTTGGATTCAATTTCTTCAGAAGGAAAAAAAATTTTAGAGAAAAGTGATAAAATTTTTTTAGAATCTTATACAATTGATTTTCCCTATCATATTGAAGAATTGAAAGAATCCTTAGGAATTGAATTTGAAATTCTTGAAAGAAAGAGTGTTGAAGATGAATCTATTTTAAAAGAAGCTAAGGAAAAAAATATTTCGCTTCTTGTTTATGGAGATCCTTTTTCTGCGACGACGCATCATCAATTAATTCTTTCTTGTAAGAAACAAAAAATTCCCCTTGAAATTTATCATAATGCTTCAATAATTAATTCAATTGCTGAGACCGGATTATCTTTGTATAAATTTGGAAAAATCTCTTCAATGCCTAGATGGACTAAAAATTTTGAGCCCTTAAGTTTCCTGAATTATATAAAAGAAAATCTTTCTGTGAAGGCTCATAGTCTTCTTTTGGTTGATATTGACTTTGAATTTTCT
>CAZHYK010000001.1:27548-39072 GCA_964536715.1 Candidatus Woesearchaeota archaeon
TCTTTTTAAAACAATAGTATTTTTAAATGCTAATTTCCTTAATATTTTAATACCTGAAAGGAGGTTAAGAAAAATAAAAATATGGTTTTAGATTTTGCAAAAGAGGCAATAGAAAATGCCGATAAAAATAGCATTAATTTTGACGAATTAAGAGCTGGTAAAGCAAATATTAAAGTTTTTGGAATGGGTGGTTGTGGCTGTAATATGGCAACATGGCTTTTTAATAAAGGAATCAATGGTGCAACTATCTATGGAATAAATACTGATGCTTTACATTTATCCATAACTAAGGCTGACGAGAAATTACTTATTGGTAAGGAATTAACACGAGGTCTAGGTTGTGGAGGTTATCCTGCAAAAGGTAGAGAGGCTGCAAAAGAGGCTATCAGCGACTTGAAGAAGGCTGTTTCGGGTTCGGATATGGTTTTCGTTCTAGCTGGACTTGGTGGCGGTTCTGGAACAGGCTCTATACCCGTAGTTTCGCAATTAGCGAAAGAAGCAGGAGCAGTAGTAATTGCAGTTGTTACAATGCCTTTCGAGGCTGAGAAAGCAAGAATTGATAAGGCTGAATTTGGATTACAAGAATTGAGAGAGGTAGCTGACACCTGTATCGTTCTTGACAATAACAGACTTGTAGACATTGCTGGACAGCTTCCGATGGAACAAGCATTTGCGGTAGCAAATGAACTTGTTGCAACAATGATTAAAGGAATTGTAGAGACAATCACATTACCTTCTTTAATTAACCTTGACTATGCAGACGTTTCTTCTATTATGAAGAACGGAGATGTAGCAGTTATTGGTATCGGAGAGGACAATTCTACTTCAAGAGTAGATACTGCAGTTCAACAAGCTCTTACACACCCTCTTTTAGATGTTGATTATCGTGGAGCAACTGGTGCTTTAGTACATATCACTTGCGGTCCGGATATGAAATTAGAAGAGTTTGATAATATTGGAAGGATGGTTACAGAACACCTGTCTCCTGAAGCTCAGGTTATCATTGGTGCAAGAATCAATAAAGAATTCCAGGGAAGAATTAGAGTCATTACTATTATGACCGGAGTTAAATCTCCTTACATCTTAGGACACTCTAGAGAGGATCTAGAAGATAGTAGATCTTCTTCAAGAAGTAGAATGAATGACTTTGGCTTGGAAGACTACTCCTGATTTTAAGAATTAGAATTATGGGTGCTTCGCACCCTTTTTTATTTTTTTATTTTTCTATAGAAACTTAAATTCTATTTTTGGATAGCTAAAAATTTCCTATAACTCCTCCGCCTAAAACTTTTTCTCCTCGGTAAATTACTAGTGCCTGTCCGTCGGAAACTCCAGTAATTTCTTCATCTAATTCTATTTTAAAATTTTTATTATAAGAAATTTTTGCAGGAAGCAACTCTCCTACATGCCTTATTCTTACTAAAACTTTTTGAGCTTTCTTTTTGTAAATTTCTTTATCTTCATCTATTAGATGAAACTCCTTTAGAACTAGATTTTTTCTATAGAGCAATTTATGTCCTTGAGGGGCTACAACTAGAATATTTTTTTTTGCATCTTTTTTTGCAATATACCATTTTGAATAGTCTTTTCCCTTTTCAGTTTTGTGAGAAATTTCTAAGTCAAATCTAGGACCTACTCTCTGTCCTAGAGTGTAATAAAAAATTCCATTATGTTCTCCGATAATGTTTCCTTCAGGATCTAAAATTTTTCCTTTTTTATTCTTTATTTTTTGTTCTAGAAATGTTTTGAGATTTATCTTTCCAATGAAACAAATTCCTACAGTTCCCTTTTTATCAAAATTAGGAAATTTATTTTTCTCTGCAATTTTTCTTACCTCTATTTTAGTATACTCTCCAATTGGAAAAAGGCAGTGTTTCAGTTCGGATTGTTTCAAAGTATATAGAAAATAAGATTGATCTTTTGTTTCATCTTTTGCTCTAAGAAGTTTAAATTTGTTCTTCTTTTTTATAACTCTTGCATAATGTCCTGTTGCAATAAAATCTATTTTTCTTTTCTTTGCTTCTTTCAATAATAAAGGAAATTTTATTTTTCTATTACAGTCAATATCTGGATTAGGAGTAATCCCTTTTTTGTATTTTTTGAACATTTCATCTACAACTAGAGATTTATATTCCTTTTCAAAGTCTAGAGTAATTAAGGGAATTTCTAGTTGGATAGCAATTTTTTGGGCATATCTTCTCTCTATTTTCCATTGACACTCTCCGGTTATTTGATTTTTTGTATCACTCCAATTTTTCATAAAGGCTCCAATTACCTCATAACCTTGTTTTTTTAATAGAAGCGCTGCAACACTTGAATCTACCCCTCCGGAAAGTGCGAGTAAAACTTTTTTCTTTTCCATAAATATTGAAATTAAATTTAGATTAAAAAGTTATCTTTCATATAAACTCTTAAAAACCCTCCAATATTTGAGATTGCATGGCTGAAAAACCTAAAACAATAAATGAGAAAGAACTTGAGATTTTGGAGTTTTGGAAGAAAGATAAAACTTTTGAGAAAACTCTAGAAAAGACTAAGGAGGGAGAGAATTATGTTTTTTATGATGGGCCTCCTTTCGCGACAGGACTTCCTCACTATGGTCATTTATTAGCCTCTATTGAGAAGGATGTAATTCCTAGATTTTGGACGATGAGAGGGAAGAATGTCAGGAGAGTTTGGGGATGGGATTGTCATGGACTTCCTATTGAAAATATTGCAGAAAAAGAACTTGGAATTAATTCTAAAAATGAAATTGAGGAAATGGGAATTGAGAAATTTAATTCTTTTTGTAGAACTAAGGTTTCTAAATATGCTAAAGAATGGAAGGAGACAATAGATAGACTTGGGAGATGGGTTGATATGGATAATGCCTATATGACTATGGACAATGAGTATATAGAGTCTGTTTGGTGGGCATTTAAGCAACTTTATGACAAGGGATTGGTATATGAAGGAGAAAAGATTTTAATGTATTGTCCGCGTTGTGAGACCCCTCTAGCTAAGTCAGAGATTGCTATGGAGAATGCCTACCAGAATGTTAAGGCAGACACAATTGTTGTTAAATTTAAATTGAAGGAAAAGGATGCTTTTGCTCTTGCCTGGACTACGACTCCCTGGACTCTTCCCTCTAACTTGGCTCTGACTGTAAATCCTAAGATTGAATACGTTTATTTAAAAGATAAATCCGATAATACAGTTTATTTATTAGCTAAATCTTTAGTTTCTAAATTTTTTAAGAGTGAAGAAGATTATGAAATTATTGAAGAATTAATTGGAGAGAAATTAGAAAATCTAGGATACGAACCTTTATTTCCCTATTTTAAGGATACTAAAAATGCATTTAAAATTTTACTAGGAGATTTTGTAACTGCAGAAGATGGAACTGGAATTGTTCATACCGCTCCTGCATTTGGAGAAGAGGACTATTTAATTTGTAGAAAATATGAAATTCCAACTGTTCAGCCAGTTGATTCCAGAGGTAATTTTACAGAAGAAGTTAGTGATTTCAAGGGAAAAAATGTTCATGAAGTTAATAAAGAAATTATTAATTTTTTGAAGGAACAAGGAAAAATTGTTTCAGTAAAAAAAATAGAACACGAATATCCCTTCTGTCATAGATGTTCTACTCCCTTAATTTATAGGGCTCTTCCAGCAGTATTTGTAGATATTCAAAAGATAAAATCTAGAATGGTTGAATTGAATAAGAATGTTAATTGGCATCCTGAATTTTTAAAAGAGGGAAGGATGGAGCATAATCTTCTTACCGCTCCGGATTGGAATCTTTCTAGAAATAGATATTGGGCTGCTTCGATTCCTATCTGGAAATCTGAAAGTGGGAAAATAAAGGTTATAGGGAGTATTGAAGAATTGAAAAAATATGGGAAAGATTTGCCAGAAAAAATTGATTTACATAAAGATTTTGTAGATAAAATTATCTTAGTCAATGAAGAAGGGGAAGAAATGAAAAGGATTCCAGATGTTCTAGATTGCTGGTTTGAGTCTGGAAGTATGCCTTTTGCTCAGTTTCACTATCCCTTTGAAAACAAAGAATTATTTGAGAAAAATTATCCTGCGAATTTTATTGCAGAAGGATTAGATCAAACTCGAGGCTGGTTTTATAGTTTGATCGTTTTAGGAACTGCACTCTTTGATAAAATTCCCTTTGAAAATGTTTTAGTGAATGGATTAATCTTGGCGGAAGATGGAAAGAAGATGGCCAAGAAATTACAAAATTATCCAGATCCAAAAATTATAATGGAAAAATATGGGGTTGATAGTTTAAGATTTTATTTAATGGGGGCGAGTGTAATGAATGCAGATAATTTTAATTTCTCTGAAAAAGGAGTTGAAGAAATTTATAAAAAAGTTTTAGTTCTATTGCATAATGTTTCAAATTTTTATTCTCTGTATGAGAATATTTCTATTAAGGAAAAATTAGACTCTGAAAATTTATTAGATAAATGGATTATTTCTAAAATAAATAGATTGATAAAGGAAACTCAGGAAGATTATGAAAACTACGATACAATTTCGTTAGCAAATAAAATTAGGTCGTTTATTGAAGATTTGTCTACTTGGTATGTCAGAAGGAATAGAGATAGGTTTAATGAAGGAGATGAAAATGCAAAAACTACTCTAAAATATGTCTTAGAAAATATTTCCAGGGTAATTGCCCCCCTGATGCCTTTTAGTGCCGAGATGATTTTTAGGAATACTGGAAGAAATACCTCTATCCATTTAGAAAATTGGCCTGAGTTCTTTGAAGATAAAATTGATGAAGAATTAGAAAAGAATATGGAGCTAACTCGAGAGATTGTTTCGATTGCTCTAAGAGAAAGAGATGTTGTTCATATTGCCTTGAAGCAACCTCTTTCTGAGGTAAAAATAAAATCTCCTAATCTTTCAAAAGAATATTTAGAAATTATTGCTGAGGAGATAAATATTAAGAATGTTGTCTTAGAAGAATCTGAAGAAATTTTTGTGGAATTGAATACGGAAATTAGTTCTGAATTAGAAGACGAGGGATTATCGAGAGAGTTGATTAGAATAGTCCAATCAATGAGGAAAAAAAATGGACTTGTTAAGGAAGATAGAATTGATCTAAGTATTTATCTAGAGCATGAGAGAAGTTCCGAAGTTTATGAATTTATTAAAGAAAATTTGTCAAAAATAGGGGCTGAAAAGATAGAATTTTCTAAGAAAACCTCAAAAGAATTTATTGAAGAAAGTTCTATTAAAAACAAGAAATATTTGATTTCCTTCTCGAAGATTTAAAATTCACTCCTCAGAACTGAGAAAAAATATGGAAAGATTTAAATAGTCTTTTTATCTAAAATATATATGATCGTCAAAGAGGAATTTTTAGGCAGACTGAGAAAGATATTTGATTTAAATCTATATGAAGTTAAAGTCTGGGCAGCACTTCTTTCAAGAAGACAATCAACTGCAGGAGAGTTATCTTCTATTAGTGATGTACCTCGTTCTAGAACCTATGATATCTTGGAAAGTCTAGAGAAGAAAGGATTTATTGTTATGAAACTCGGTAAACCGATTAAGTTTGTTGCCTTGAAACCTGAAGAGGTTATTGAAAGAGTTAAGAAAAATCTTGTTGTTGAGGCAAGTGAGAAATCAAAGAGACTTGAAAAATTGAAGGGAGAGGATGTATTAGAGGAATTGAATAATTTGTTTAACGAAGGTATTAAATATGTAGATTCTACAGATATGTCTGGTTCCATTAAGGGAAGACAGAATCTTTACAACCACATCGATATGCTTATCAGAGGTGCTGAGGAGTCTGTAGTGTTTGCGACAACTGCAGAGGGAATGGATAGGAAAATGGAAGTCTTAATGCCTTCTATGGAAAAGGCAAAGAAAAGAGGAGTTTCTATAAAAATTGCAACTCCAATTACTGATTCGAATAAAAAAGTAGCTAAAGAACTTCAGAAAGTTGCAGAGGTAAAAAATAGTCAGGAATTGAAAGCAAGGTTTATCATTATTGATGGGAAGGAATTGATGTTTATGATTTTAAATGATGAAAAAACAAATCCTAGTTATGATGTGGGAATCTGGATCAATACGGAATTTTTTGCAAAGGCATTGGAAGATTTATTTAATATAGCTTGGAGTAGCTTTAAGAAAATTTAATAATAATGGAATTAGTAAATTCTTTTGATGCTAGTAATATCATTAATAGTCCCCTTTTAATGTTAATTATTTTATGGGAACTTATTTGGAAGGGATTTGGTTTGTGGAGAGCTGGAAGAAAGAATGAGCCTTGGTGGTTCTTTGCCATTTTTATTCTAAATACAATAGGAATTCTTCCTATTGTTTATTTGATTATTTCTCGAGATAAGAAAGAAAAAATTGAGAGAATAGTATCTAAGAAAAAAACTTCTAAAAAGAAATAGGATTTTTTTCTAAAAACTCTTTTAGGATGATTGCATTATTATGTTCTTCATCTTTTGCAGAATAAACTAGAGTTAGATTATTTATATTTTTCAATTTTGAAACTAAATCCTTCTTCTTTTTCAATTGTTTAAAATACTCTTTTTTAAATTCAATCCAAGATATTTTTTTAGAATGAAAACTTTTTATTGTTTCTAACTCGGGAGAGATTTCCTTCGCCCATTCTACAACTCTGGCATTTTCTTTTGAAACTCCTCTCGGCCAAAGTCTATCAACTAAAATTCTTGTTCCGTCTTTTTCAGAAGGTTCCTCATAAATTCTTTTTATTTTAATTACCATATGGACCCATCGGGAATCGAACCCGAGTCTCTCGACTGCCAGCCGAAAATAATACCATTATACGATAGGCCCTTGAATAAAATTAGATAGAGAAGTTTAAAAGATTTTTGGATAAAATTTTATTCCTTAATAATTAAATTCTAAGTTTTCTAATAGTTAGAAAATATTCAAGAACAAGTTTGTCTTTATTAGGAGAAACTTTCTTTTGCTAAAAAAGGGTTCAAAGAAGTAAAAACCCTGCGAAAAGATAAAGATTTTTTATCAAATAAAAAATCCTAACTTAGTTTTTCTTTATTAGGAGGAACTTTCTTTTTCCTTCGATCTTGTAAAAAAGTCGAAGGGATAGAAAATTTGAAAAATTTTCTAGATCTAAAAAGAAAGGAGTTCAAAGACAGGGAGTTCTACATCTCATCCAATTCTCTAATTCCCAACAAATTCAAACTACTCTTCAAAACATTTCTAAATGCTTTTATCAACTCTAACCTAAATGATTCTTCCTTACTTCCCAAGACCGGATTTGAATGATAAAACTCATTAAATATTTGTGCAAGTTCAAAAGAATAATTTGCAATTAAATTTGGAGCTAATTGGTTGTAGGCATTTTTAACTACCTCGGGAAATTTTTCTAACTTTAATATTAGAGAAATTTCCTCCTTAGATAACTTTGGAATCTCCAACTCCGTTTTTTTAATCTCAACCTTTCTCAAAATACTTGAAGCTCTCGCATAAGAGTAGAGAAGGTAGGGTCCTGTATTTCCCTCGAACTCTAGAAATTTATCTAAATCAAAAATCATATTATTCTCTCTATAATTCTTCAGATCTCCATAGACAATCGCTGCAAGTGCAATCGTATTTGCTCTATAATCCAAATCAAATTCCGAAAGGACATCCCCCCGTTCCTTTAATTTTTCTCTAGCAATTTCATAAGTATCTTTAATAATTTCTTTCATCATTACCGTCTTTCCCTTCCTAGTAGAAAATCTTTTTCCATCCTCTCCGAGATATAACCCGTGAGAAACGTGAACACAATTTTTAGAAAACTTATAACCAAGTAATTCAAGAATCTTAAAAATTTGTTTAAAATGTAATCTCTGTTCCTGTCCTACTTCATAAATCATCTTATCAAATTTGTAAATATTATATCTATCGATTGCAGCAGTTAAATCCCTAGTAGCATAAAGACTAGCACCATCATTTTTTTGTATCAAAGCAATTCCTAAATTTTCACTTTCCAAATCTACTATCTTCGCGCCCTCGCTATCCATTAATAATTTTTTCTTTTCTAAGAGAAGAATAGTTTTATCCATTTTATTATTGTATAAACTCTCTCCAGAAATAACATCAAATTTTACATCTAAAAAATTATAAATCTCTTCAAATTCTTTCAAACTCAAATCTCTAAATTTCTTCCAGAGAGTAAGATTCTTCTTATCTCCCTCTTCCAATTTCCTAAACTCATCTCTCGCTTCCTGCTCATATTTTTTATCATTAGCTTTTACATAAATCTCTAAAAGGTGATTGATTGGATTTTCCTCTAATTTTTTTTCACCTCCCCAGTGATTAAATCCTACTATTAATTTTCCAAATTGAGTTCCCCAATCTCCTAGATAATTTATTTTGATAGTTTTATACCCTAAATAATTTGCAATATTTGAAATAGAATTTCCAATAATTGTAGAACGAAGATGGCCAATTCCGAAGGGTTTTGCAATATTTGGAGAGGATAAATCAATAACTATTTTTTTTCCGATCCCTTCTTTAGACTTTCCATAATCTCTTTTAATCGCCTCATTTAAAACTCTCTCGGTGAGAATTTTTTTATTGATAAAAAAATTCAAATAGTGTCCCTTAGATTCTATATTTGAAATTTCTTCCAACTTATTTTTATTAAGTTTGCTCGCTAATTCCTGAGAAATTTCTATAGGAGATTTTTTTTCTAATTTAGAAAGTGTAAAACAAGGAAAAGCAAAATCTCCAAGTTCCTGCTGGGGAGGAATTTCAATTAGTTTCTCTATTTCCTCTTTTTTTAATTTGTTTTTCAAATTTTTTTCCAATAACTCTAAAACTATTTCTTTCATATTTACTAAAAAGAAAACTAGTTTTTAATGCTTTCTAAAAATAAAAAAAGGAATAAAAAATAAAATTCCTTGAATAAAATTATTTCTTCTTTTCTACAAGTGTTTTACAAACCCCTGCAGCAACTGTAACACCAGCATCTCTAATTGCAAATCTAGCCATATATGGATTGTCTTGAGATGTTTCCAAAACAAGATTTCCGATAGGCTTCAATCTAACAATTGCAACATCTCCATTCTTCAAGAAGTCTGGATTTTCTTGTGCTACCTGCCCAGTTCTAGGATCTAATTTTGAAACTAGCTCTACAAACTGACATGGTATTTGTGCTGTATGTACATGGAATACTGGAGTGTAACCCTTAGCAATAACAGTTGGATGATTAATTACCGCAACTTGTGCAGTAAACTCTTCAACTATCTTTGCCGGAGAATTTGCATCACAGATAACATCTCCTCTTGCGATATCTTTCTTACCAATACCCCTAATATTGATACCTACATTATCGCCAGCTTCTGCCTCTGGAAGTTGCTCATGGTGAGCTTCAATGGATTTAATTTCTCCCTGAACTCCTACTCCACTTCTACCTGGTAAGACTACAATCTTCTGTCCTGGTTTCATAACTCCTGTTTCAACTTTACCTACTGGAACGGTTCCAATACCTGTAATTTCATACACGTCTTGAATCGGCATTCTTAATGGTAGATTTGTTGGTTTTTCTGGAGCTGGGAACTTATCAATTTGTTCTAAAACTGTGAGTCCCTTATACCAAGGCATTTTGTCATCTACTTTCTTAGCAATGTTAATTCCTTGTAGGCTTGAGCCTGCAATGAAAGCTACATTTTCTGGATTATATCCAACAGATTTCAATTGATTTGTTGCATCGGTTTTAATTTGATTGAATTTAGCTTCATCAAAATCAACCATGTCCATCTTATTGATAAGGACTGCAATAGTCTTAACACCCATAGTTCTTAACAACCATAAGTGTTCCTTAGTTTGCTCTTGAACGCCACTAGGTGCGGAAACAACTAGGAAAGCTGCATCTGCCTGGGAAGCACCGGTGATCATGTTTTTAACAAAATCTCTGTGTCCCGGAGCATCAATAACAGTAACTTCATAGTTTTGAGTTAAAATCTTCTTGTAATTCAAGTCAATTGTAACTCCTCTCTCTCGCTCTTCCTTAATGGTATCCATGAAATAAGCAAACTCAAATCCTTGCTTACCTTGACCTGCTGCTGCTTCTCTGAGTTTTGCTAACTCTTGTTCAGACATGATACCTGCACCAAAAAACAATTGTCCAATTGTTGTGGATTTACCAGCATCTACATGTCCGACGAAAACAACATTCATTATTGGTTTTTCTTTAGCCATTTTTTTCTTTTTAATTTAATTCAAAGTTATGTCTTTCAACACATAATTCAATCTCAAAAATCGTTTAAAAAGCTTTGTATAGTTAAGTTTAAATATAATGATTTGTTATATTTTATTATAAAATATTATTAAAATGGCAAACAAGATATATGGGATAAATCCGTTACAAGTAGAAGGATCAAACTTCGAAACAGGTTATGGACACTCAAAATTTGTTAAATTTAAAATAAACAACAAAGAAATGATGCCGATTTTTTCCGCAAATGCAAATGTATTCGGATCAAATAGAGAAGATAGAACCAAGGAAAAGGTATTTTGTCAAATTAAAGAAGAAAAGAACTCTTTAAATTTATATGCTAGGACCTCGGGATTAAATTTTCCTAGATGGATAGGCGGAGCCCCTACATTTAGGATAGGTGAGGGAGTGTGGGGTCCGCAATCAGGACTCAAATTTAAACAAATTAAAAACTATAAAAAAATACAAACATCGATAGAGTTTAATCATCTAATTAAAAAAGGTTTCTCGGATTTTTCTTATGACATTTGGTTAACAAAGGAAACTCATCCAGCAAATATTTTTGAAACAACTAGAGAGGAAGATGTAGAAATAATGATAACTCTCAATTCCAATTTTAAATTTCCTTGGACAAAATTAGAAGAAAATGAGAATTTTATAGTACTCTATGAAGATAAAAACAAAAATCCTCTAGCAAGAGATAAGGGCCACTGTATATGTTTTATCCAAAAAAAGAAAATAAATAAATTTGACATTCTTGAACTAATTAACCTTTGCTCAAAATACTTAAAGAAAGATTTATCAAAACATTATCTAAGATCATTTGATTTAATAAATGAATTTGCAAAAAACACAGAAACAATCGCCAAAATAACTAAACTTCGAATAGACCTAATAGAAAAATGAACGGCCCGGGAGCAAATAAAAAACTGATTGGAAAAGCGAATGCTTACATCTATAAAAATGAAGATTATATTAAAAAAAGTCTATTTTTGTCGGAGAGAAAAAATGAAACCTGAAGAAGAATCTGCAAAGAAAGAATATGATTTTATGGCAGAACATTATCATAATTGGAGAACTAAAGAAAATCCTCACGGTTGGTTTTTTAATGAACTGTTGGAGATGCCTGCGACACTATCTTTGTTGGGAGATGTAAGGAATAAAAAAATTTTAGATTTTGGTTGTGGAACTGGAATTTATGCAAAACTACTAACTAAAAAAGGAGCAAAGGTTAAGGGATTTGATATAAGTCCAGAGATGATTAAAATTGCTAAACGAGAAAATCCGAATTTAGATTTAAAAGTTGGAAGTGGATAT
>CAZHYK010000002.1:0-29380 GCA_964536715.1 Candidatus Woesearchaeota archaeon
ATAAAACATAAATGCTTTTAAGTCTTGGATGTTAGATATGAATATGATAACTTATAATGATATGTATGAGGCTTTGAGAAAAGAAAGATATTCGGATGAGCTTCAAGTTTTACCGAAGGATTTTGTATCCAATGTTGCAGAATATTTTAGCGATAAGAAGGAAACTATGGATGTAAAGGATGATTTTTTTTCAGAGGCTACTATAAAGAATAAGAAAAAACTTGAAAATGCTATTTCTATATTTAAGGAGTTAATTTCTAGAAGAAAGAAGAAAATTCTAAATCTTGCTTTTGTAGCTTCTGAAACTGGAATTTCTAAGAGGGATTTTGCGAATATGTTGGCTTTTGAAAAGGAACTTTTTGAATCTACAGTTAGAGCTTTAGAAAAAACCGAACAAAATTTAAATGATAATATGGCTGGAGGTAAGGTGGAAGATAAATTTTTGCTAGTTAGGTTTTTAGATTCTGTAGATTCTTTTTTAAATTTGGAAGGAGAGGAAATAGGACCATTTGGAAAAGGAGAGATTGCGAATATAGATAGGGAGATTGTTGAAATCTTGGAGAAAGATGGGAAGGTTGAAATTTTAGAAGAGGATTAGATTTAAATAGTATTATTTTCTATGTTTAATATGAAAAAGGTGCTAGGTTATATTTCGGTGATATTAGGATTTGTATTAGTCGCTATTCCCAAAATTCCTACAGTTTTTAGCAAGCTATCTTTTTTACCTAAATTTATTTTAGGATATTTAGTCTATATTGGAATCGGATTGATTGTTTTGGGAATTATATTTATATCTTTTTTAAAAGAGCCTATAAAATCCAAACAAGCTGTAGAGGTTCCAATCTATAAGGGAAAACAAATTGTAGGATATAGGAGAGCATAATGAGAATTGGAAATTTTTATTTTAACTCTCCTCAAGATTTATTGAGAAATGAATGGGTTTTATTTTTAGGAATTTTTTTATTAACTTTTGCAGTAGTTTACTATTCAATTAGTAAATTTTTTGGAAGTAAAGAAAAGGCGGATTGGAGAGGAATAATAGAGGGGAAAAAGGATAAGTTTGTAGTACATCCTGTAGCAATGATTATTTCTATAGTGATTGCATTTTTTACAGCGGCAAGTATTTCTCGCTATGGTCCTTTTTATGATTATTTTTCGACAGTTTTAGGAGCTTGGATGTTGCTTTTCGTACTCATAGTAATGTTTATTCTAAGTCTGCCTTTTTTTAAGGCTTTAAAGTCTGCAACAGGGGATACGTGGTATGCCGGTGCTATTTTTGGAGGGGTGCTTGCAGTAGCTTATTGGTTTTTTTTCAAATCTTATTTATTCTATGAATCTTTTTCACACTCATTTAGCGGTTGGAGTTACTCATTTCATATCTTTTTAATTTCCCCTGGAGGATTAACTCTATTAATAATTTTATTTGGAATACTGGGTGCGATTTTACCTACTAAGAAAAGAATTTAATACATAATAACAATCCTTTTAAACTTCATTTTCCTTGAGAAAGCATGATAATTAAATATATCTCGGATGAGATTTAAATTGAAAGGGGGTTAATCTTATAGATATGAGTGAAAATAAAAAACCAAATTATTTTTTTATACTTTTTGGAATCTTAGCATTTATTGGAGTTCTAATTTTAATGGCTTTTTCTACTCGTTGGATGATTTCTCAATGGGGAGAATTAGGAAAACCAGATGGAACAGTACCTCTATCAAATCCTGTAAGGATTCCCTCTTCTTGGAAGTTAGGAGGGTTTGGACGAGGACTTGAATCAACTCTTAATTGGATATTTGCTCCTGACGGTTCTTCACTTACTTGGCAAATGCTATTATTACAGGTAATAATCCTGATAATATTTGGGGTCTCGTTTAGTGATATCTTGACTCAATTTAGCACGTTCAGAGAACGTACGGCAAGTTTACTTGGATGGTTATTAGCGGCTATAGCTGCTCTTACTGGAATGGTGCGGTTTACAATGGTATGGCTAGGTCTTACAGCAGGAATCGGAGCTATAGGGATAGGAATTATATTTGTAAATGCGATTGTAGTCTTTGTTTTGATGAATCTATTTATAGGAAATAGAGCTATAAAATCTATGAAGAGTGCTAGAGATTTAAGAGAAATACAGAGTAAGGCAAGAAGTACTAAAAATGCATTTGCTGGAGCTAGGGCCACTGTAGATGCTATAAACAGGGGCAATGCCGAAGGAGCAAGAAGTTAATTAATTTTTTATTTTTTTATTTAGAATAGTTTCTATAAAATTCTAGAAACTCTTATAAACTTCTTTATCTAAAAAATTTTATGTTAAAAAGAAGTGTTACAATTATATTAGGGATTTTATTAGTTCTAATGATTATCCCTATTGCTCTTGCAGATAATCCTTTAGATGGATTAGTTGATCAGATAGAGGATGCAAAGAATAAAGTAGATAATACTACTGAGCAAATTCAAAAACTATCTCGAGAGGATGTCAAATGGCAAGAACTGGGAGATAGATTTCAGGAAATAATCCTAAGAAATAAAGTAGTTTCTACAATAGATGAATTTTTAAAAAAAATAAATATTCTATTTGTTATCTTATTTGGAAGAGATTATGCTCTTTCCTTAACTCTTCTTTTTTTAATATTTATTTGGTTATATTTTTTTAATCAGTTTGGAAAAATTATTGAAACTTTTTCTATGTTTAGTTCAATGACTTCTACAGTTATTTCTCTAGGGATTGTAATCATTATGGCTCAATTAAAATTTTTTGATTGGCTCTCGCAAGTTCTATTTAAATTAATATTTTATAGGGATGGAGCCTGGGGTTGGGTTTGGAACATTGCCTTCTTTTTTGTAGCAATATTTGTTGGAATGGTATTTGGAAGATTTTTTACTAGTTTGAAGAAGTCAGTTAGGAAATTTAGAGAAGAGGCAGATAGGAGGGCTGCGCTAGGAGAAGATGATCAAAGAAGGAAGATGTTAGATGTGTATATAGATGCTTTCAAGGGAATATTTTCTTCAAAAGAATAGGTTTATTAACTAGCATAAATTGGTTAAACTATGGATAATATTAGTAAAATAATTTCGGGAGCAGCTTTTTTATTTTTCGGATTTAGCTTCGGATATTCTTCGTTTCAACAAACAGAAGATTTTTGGACTTTCTTAGTCCTTGGAGCTATATTCGTTCTTTTAGGGATTTTTATTTTATTTAATAAAAACGAGGATAGAATAGAGGCGATAAAAAAGTCTTCAAAATCTTCAAAATCTAAAAAGAAGGTAAAGAGAAAATGAACTCTAAAATAATTTTAACGACGACAGAAAAAGTTCCGAAGAAAGAGATTGTGAAAATTTTAGGAGTTGTTCGAGGGAGTACAGTTAGAGCAAGAAATATCGGAAGAGATATTTCTGCAGGATTTAAAAATATTGTCGGTGGAGAGATAAAAACCTATACTGAATTGACAGAACAATCTCGAGATGAAGCATTTAATCGGATGGTAAATCAGGCAATAGATTTAGGTGCAGATGCCGTTGTCGGAATTAGGTTTATGACTTCGGTTGTTATGCAAGGAGCTTCTGAAATGTTGGCTTTCGGTACTGCAGTAAAATTGAAATGAGCCAAATGCAGCTACAGAAAAAGAGGACCTTTTTCTATCCTTCCAAAATTTACATTTTGAAAGTTTCGGTACTGCGGTAAAATTGAAGTGATAAAAATAAACTTATAGAAAACTTGTTAATTATTTTTCTTGAGCATCGACAATATTTGATTCTGCTTTTTCCAGTTCAAATTGTCCTTTGATTAGTGCTTTAGTTTTGGTAGGAGTACAATCTTCTCTGTCCTCGCATTTTTTGGATTCTTCATTTAATAATTGTTGAGCGATTTTTACGTGCTCTTCTGCCAATTCTAATGTCTCATTTTTTCCCATATTTAGACTATACTTTTATGCTATTTAAATGTTTAGTAGAAATAAAATTACTTTAGTTCTTCAGCGATAGCAGATCCCTGAGTTATGCTATTCAATTTATCGTAAAAATCTAGAATCATTCCTGCAGGGATTTTAACGGTAATTACCAAGTCCCCATTAGATAGCCATTCTTCCTCGTCTCTAAATTCGGTTAAAAAACCATAAGATTTTCCCGTATGTTGTGCGGGCACAGTAATTTTAATTCTTTTAGTGTCAATTTTTATAGGTATAATTTTTTGGATTGAACTGACAATTTCATCAATTTGACTTTCTATGGATTTATTTTTTACATTAACTTTTGCCTCTTTCAATACAGTCATAATTCTATCCGGAGTGTAGGGTCTTCCTTCTGGAGAGATTGCATTCTTTACAAGAAAATCTACAATCTGCTTATATTTTTTTTCTGATTGTTCGTTAATATATTCTGTTGGTAGAACCACTTCTCCTGAACGAATTATTTTTTCAGCAACACCATATAATTCCGAGGTTCCAAATTCAACTTCTAAGATATCTTTCCCAGCATGTTCTCCAGATTTTAAATTTGTAAAAATATTATCTGTCAAAACAGCAGAAGAAATATCTCCCTCTCCTCTTCTAACTTTTAAAGCTTCATCTAAATCAACTAAAATTTCAAAATTATTTTTTCCCTTTCTTATTCTTGCTATTGTTTGTACCATTTGAATCTAATTAAAAGTTTGATCCACTTTTCTTTTCAATTTTCTTATCTTTTTTTAAAACTCCAATATCAAATCTACCCTTATCAAAGTTATCTCCCTTCACTTCAGAGAATATCTTCAATGCTAGTTTTATTCCTTCTTCACAACTCAAACTTTCATTATATTCACCTCTTAATTTCTCTTTTATTTTTTCATCATCTTCTCCGATGGCATTTGCCTTATATTGAAGATAATTTCCGGTAACTTCCGTAGTGTAAAGTTCTGGTTTTCCGTTAATTCCTGCGACCATTAATGAAACTCCGAAAGGTCTTGCTCCTCCATATTGAGTAAATTGTTGTTTTATATCTGCAATCTCTCTAACAATAGATTCGGTGGTTGCAGGAGAATCATAGGTTACTCTATTTTGTTGTGCGAGAACTCTTGCCTTATCTATCAGAACTCTACAATCGGAAACTACTCCTGCTCCGACAGCCATAATATGTTCATCAATTTCAAAAATTTTATTTGCAGATTCTTCTATCACAAGTTTATCTTTATGTCTTCTATCTGAGATAATTATTACTCCATCTTTACAAACCATTCCGATAGATGATCCTCCAAGTCTTATTGTTTTTTCAGCATATTCAACTTGTAAAATTCTTCCATCTGGAGCAAACATTGTTGCTGCTCTGTCATAACCCATTGTTTGATGTTGTATATCTTCCATTTTAGCCCTTATATAAATCCGGGTTAGTTTTTAAGTCTTTCTTTGTTTTTAAACCTTTAATTGTTCCTGAAACTCTTAAAACTTTTATATTTGCAAAAACGAGAGAGGCAAGAATGTCGTTTAATTCCTCTCGTAAACAGGATCCTATAATTCCTTCATTCCACTCATCAACGAATAAGTAGGCAGATTTTGCCATTCCTAAAATACCTACATAATCTAAAATTGCTTTTTCTATCTTTTCTTTTTTCTTCTCTTTAACGAAAAAATATCTCCGATTATCTCTTGCGGAGGGTTTGAGTTTTAATTTTTTTAATTTAGCCATGGAATTCATATGTTTAAGGAATATAAAAATCTTTCTTATTAAAGAACATTTAAAAACTCTAATTAACTTTTTAATTTATGAAAATTCATGCAGTTGGAGGTTATTCAGAGGTCGGTAAAAATATGTCTGTTCTTGAAATCGGAGAGGATGCATTTATCTTTGACGAGGGATTCTATTTACCTGCAATAGTTGAATTACAGGAAAAAGAGAATTCTCGATATACAGAATCTAAACTTAGGAATGTTAAGGCAATTCCAGATGATTTAACAATAGATTCTATCCGGCATAAAATTAGGGCTCAGATGATTGGTCATGCTCATTTAGATCATGTTGGGGCTGTTCCTTACCTCTCAGATAGATACAAGGCTCCAATATATGGGACTCCTTTTACAAATGCTATTTTAGATTCTTTGTTAAAAGATGAAGGTCATTATTTAAATAATTCTATAAAAACAATTCAGCCAAATAGTTCCTTTTATATTCAAGGGAAGAATAAAAAATATCTTGCAGAATTTATTAACATTACTCACTCAACTCCTCAAACAAGTATGATTGCTATTCATACAGATGAAGGAGTTTTGATTTATGCAAATGACTTTAAGCTAGATGATACTCCTGTGTTAGGTTTAAAACCAAACTATGATAAACTGAGAGAGCTTGCTAAAGAGGGGATTAAGGCAATTATTATAGATTCTCTTTATTCAGGATCTGATAGAAAAACTCCTTCGGAGGATATTGCAAGAAGTTTATTAAAAGATGTTATATTTAGAATTAACGAAGATAATTCTGTAATCTTTGTAACTACATTTTCTTCACATATTGCTAGATTGAAGAGTATTGTTGAATTTGGAAAGAAGGTAAATCGTGAGGTGATTTTTTTAGGAAGGAGTTTGAATAAATATTCTTCTGCAGCAAGGGATGTGGGAATTGCTCCTTTTCTTAAGGATGTTAAATTCTGCACTTATAGAAAACAACTTGAGAGAGCATTAAGTCAGGTAACCAAAAAGAGGAAGAAATATCTTGTAGTTTGTACAGGGCATCAGGGAGAACCAGGTTCTATTCTTGAAAGAATTTCTAGAAATCAATTACCTTTTAGATTTGAGAAAAACGATAATCTAATTTTTTCATCAAGTGTTATTCCTACTGAAGTTAATGAAATGAATTTTCAAAGAATGGAGGAGAAATTAAAGAAGAGAAAGATGAGAATTTTTAAAGATATCCATGTTTCAGGCCATGGGGGAAGGGAAGATTTAAGAGAGATTATTCAAATTTTAAATCCTGAACATGTAATCCCCTCTCATGGAGAGGAGGAAAAGACTAAACCAATGGTTGACCTAGCAATTGACATGGGATATAAAGCTTCTAAACAAACCCATTTATTGTCTAATGGAGTTAGTATAATAATATGAATGAATTAACAGGTGCATTTATCAGGGCTAGAGAAAGGGGAGAAAACTCCAATATAACTCGTCAGAGTTTAGCAAATGCAGGATATACAATTCCAGAAATTGAGGAGGCATATAGAGAGTCAACTCAGATACTTTCATCTCCCATTTCGATCATATCGACAACACAAAAAGGAGGAAATAAGAAGGCAAAGCTCTTATGGTTGTTGTTATCTTTTCTAATTATTGTTTTGGCTGGAGCTTCTTTAATTATGTTTTTAAACCATAGGGAGGGGACGGATGTATTCTCCACAAGAGGATTCTCTGTTATTTCAGAGTTTCTTAGAGGATTATTTAAAAAAAATTAAAATTCCAAATAGATTTTCTATATTAGATATGGGTTCGGGTAGTGGAATATTAGCGGAAACTTGCTCAGAATTTATTTCTAAAAAAGATATTGTTTGTGTAGACATTCAGTATGACCGTGTTAAAGATTTGAGAGCAAAAGGATTTCCTTCTATAAAATCAAATTTGTTTAGGGAAGTTCCTAGAGACAACAATTATGACTTAATTTTATTTAATGCACCTTATCTTCCGGAGGATAAGAGAGAAGATAAACAAAGCAGGATTGAGACTACGGGAGGAAAAAGAGGAGATGAAATTTCTTTAAGGTTTCTTAGAAGTGCAAGAAATTTTTTAAAACCATGTGGAAAAATTCTTTTATTAATTTCTTCTCTAACTCCTATGGAACGGATTGAAAAATTTAATCCTAAAATTGTTTCTAGAAAAAAATTATTTATGGAAGAATTATTGATTTTAGAATTTACGAAGGATTAGTTTTTATTTTTAAGAAATTTCCAAATTATTCCTGCTACAAATCCGATAGTAACAATCAAAATAATATAGTTGGAGATAGTTTCTTTAAATGAGAATAATGCAATTTTCAGTGCATAGATTCCTGAAATAAATATTACAAAATAAAATAAATATTTGGATAAAAACTCTTCTTCATTTATATTAAATTCCTTAACTATTCCCTCTAGATATTTTCCGATAGTAAATCCTAAAACAATCAGAATTATAGATCCTAAGAAAAATGGAATTGTCAATAAAATATTACTCAAAAAATCTGTAATGTTGGGAATGTCTAATCTAGAGAGAGATATGCTTATGAAAACTAGATATATACTCCATCTCACTAATGTAATTATCAATTCTATGAAACTAGGTCTAATCTTTTTATTAAATTCTGTTTTTTCTATAATTTTATTTAAAAGGTAAGTTACAATCTTTCCTAGAAAAATTCCTAAAATTAAGATAGATACTGCAAAAATTATTTTTAACAAGTCACTATTAGATAAAATATCCATATATGTATATAGTATGATTGGTTTAAAAGATTATTGTTTTTTATCCAATCCAGAGATTTTCTCTAATTCGGTAATCATATCTCCCATTTCTTCTTTTTTTTGATCTCTGGATTTTGAAGAATTCTTCCCAACCGAATCATATATTCCTAAAACTCTTTCAGAGATTTCTTCCCAACCAAATTTTTCTGCTTGTTCAATTGCTTTTTTAGAATACTTTTCTCTTAGTCTATAATTCTCTAAAAGAACTTTTATTTTTCTTGAAAACAATGCGGTATTTAGGGGAATTACCTCTCCTGCATCGGAAACTACTTCGGGGATTCCTCCCTTGTTAGAAGTTATTACACAACATCCGCAAGCCATTGCTTCTAGGATTGTCATTCCAAATGCTTCATATCTCGAAGGCTGCATATATATTATAGATTCATTGTATAGTTTTGCTAGTTCAGTACTTGAAATAGGTTCCCTTATCCACTTAAATCTCTCTTTGTAAGTTTCCTCTAGATATTCAAACTGTTTTGATACGTTCTTCAATGATTCTGGTGTATGGCTATTAGATGCAACAACTATAAATCTTACATTAGGGTTAGAATCTAAGACATTTTGGGCAATTCCAGGGATGAGATCTACACCCTTCTCCAAACTGAATCTTCCCACATATAGGACTTGTTTCTTTTTTTCTATATTTTTATCTCTAAAAAATATTTTATGATCTACACCATTAGGAATAACAAAAGTTCTTCGATCTTTTATTTCATATTCTTCCATGGATTCTTCTCTAAGATGTTCGGATACTGAAATGACAGCATCTGCATGGTTAATTGTACTTTCCATCCATCTTGCAATTTGGAAATATTTTTTTTCCTCAGGAGTCATAAACTTAATTCTATTTTTTTCCAATGCATGAAATGTATGAACCCATGGAACTCGATTTAGATTCTTAGCAATGAATGCTCCCGCGGTTAACCAACCATGAGTATGAATAACATCAAAAGAAGACTTTTTATTTTCCTTAGAAATTTCATCTATGACTCTGTGATCGTAGATAAAATAATTCATTCGTTTATTTGCTACAGGATCTGAAATTTTAGAATCGACTACAGTTTCTATTCCATGAATTATGATTCTTCCCTTGCCTAAATATTCTTTTTTAGTAAACTTTTTTTCAGTCTTCGTGAATATGTGAATGTCATAACCTTTTTTGGCCAACTCTCTTGAGAGGTAATAACTATGTAATGCTACCCCATTATTACCACTTTTACCGATAGGATAATAGTAACTAACAATTCCTATTTTGAAGGGTTGTTTAATTAACTCTTTAATTTTATAGATAAATTTATCAATCATTCTATTTCTTAAAATATAATCTCTCTTAAAAGCCTTTTGATTTCAAATTAAAAGCAAAAGCTTTATAAAGCGTTCCTCCAGTATAATTCTACAAATGAGAACTTTGGATACTATTTCCAAAGCTTCAATCATATTTATTGAAGCTAGAATGAGTGCTTTATCTAAGATAAAGTATGATGTAAGCCAATTCTAGTGAGTCAATCTTTTAGCAGTTTAGGATAGATCTTGTTTATTTGATATCGGTTAAACCTTTAGGATATTAAAGCTAATTAATAATAATTTTATTAGTTCAATTCCAGTTTATCCTGCTGGAGATTGCAGCTATTTGGTTTGGATTTAAGCATGCAAGTCTGACGCAAGTCGGCGAACGGCTCAGCAACACGTAGTTAATCTGCCCTTAGGTCAGGAATACCCTCGGGAAACTGAGGTTAATATCTGATAGGAGTTTTGTTCTGGAATGATATTACTCTGAAACTCGAGCCTAAGGATGAGACTGCGGCTGATTAGCTTGTTGGCGGGATAAAAGCCCACCAAGGCGATGATCGGTAAGGGCCCTTAGCGGGGTCGCCCTGAGAAGGAATCTGAGACACTATTCCTAGCTCTACGGAGTGCAGCAGCTGCGAATTTTCTGCAATGCGCGAAAGCGTGACAGAGCGAACCAAAGTGCTATTCTTTTTGAATAGCTTTTGTCTGCTGTAAAAAGGCAGATGAATAAGGACTGGGAAAGACCGGTGCCAGCCGCCGCGGTAATACCGGCAGTTCAAGTTGCAATCAACTTTATTGGGTCTAAAACATCCGTAGCTTGTTTAGTAAGTTTCTTGTGAAATCTGGTATCTCAAGTATCAGGCGGGCAGGAAATACTACTATACTAGAGACTGGGAGATGTAAGGAGTACATTCGAGGTAGTGGTTAAATACGTTAATCTTGGATGGACTAACAATTGGCGAAGGCACCTTACAAGAACAGGTCTGACAGTGAGGGATGAAGGCCAGGGGCGCAAAACGGATTAGATACCCGTGTAGTCCTGGCAGTAAACACTGCTCACTAAACATTGGGGCCTCTTCGGGAGGTTTCAGTGCTGAAGCGAAGGCGAAGAGTGAGCTACCTGGGAAGTATAGTCGCAAGATCGAAACTTAAAGGAATTGGCGGGGAGACACTACAACGAGTGACGCGTGCGGTTTAATTAGATTCTACACCGTGAACCTCACCAGGAGCGACAGCAGGATGAAGGTCAGTCTGAAGGGCTTACCTGACACGCTGAGCGGAGATGCATGGCCAACGTCAGCCTGTGCAGTGATGTGACCTGTTAAATCAGGTAACAGGCGAGACCCGTATGTATAATTACTATCGAAAGAAGAACATTATACAGACTGCCTTGGTAACAAGGAGGAAGGTGCGGGCTACGTTAGGTGAGTACGTCCCTAATCCCCTGGGCTACACGCGCGCGGCAATGGCATATTCAATGAGATGCAACACCGAAAGGTGGAGCTAATCCCCTAAAGTATGTCTTAGTTCAGATTGAGGGTTGCAACCCACCCTCATGACGCTGGAATTCGTAGTAATCGTTTATTAGCAGTGAACGGTGAATATGTCCCTGTCTCTTGCACACACCGCCCATCAAACCAACCGAGTTATGCGGAGAAGAAGCTCGTCTGGGAAGATTTTTTGTATGACAAGGTAGGTTAAGTTGTCACAAGGTATCTGTAGGGGAACCTGCAGATGGATCACCTCCTATAAAATTTTAAAATAAAATTTGTAAATTAAGTTAATATTGATAATGATTTAGAGTTGGCTTTCTAGCTTCAATTAATTTTCTTCTTTAAGAAGAAATAAATGCTGGTGCAAGCAGACTGCAAGTACCAGAAATGGGCCTGTAGTCTAGTAGTAAAACACTTCGCTTGCACCGAGGAGTCCCGGGTGCGATTCCCGGCGGGTCCATAACTAATCAAGGGAACCGAGATTAGTTTGGAGTCGACGGTACTAAAAACCTCAAAGGTTTTTTCAATCGGCGGGTCCATATAAAATCATACTCACAAAGAGATTCGAAAAAACGAATTAAAAAAATTAGGGAAGAAATTCCATGAACTATGAAGTTCGCAAGATGCATTGCGGATGGAGTTGGAGAACAAAGTAAGTGCATTTATGCATATCATGTTCAATGAAAACAGTACTCACCAACACATTTAGATAGAAATATCAAATGAAATAGTTTCTCACTAAAAGGTTTTAGTTTTAATGTCTAAAATTTAAAGTGTGGATCCTACTAAACTGTTAGACGGATAGCTTGGCTTAAATTGCGATGAAGGACGTGGCAAGCTGCGAAAAGCTCTGGCGAGTTGCACGCAAACATTGAACCAGAGATTTCCTAATGTGAAACACATTTATTCCGAGAGGAAAGTCTACGCCGGGAATTGAAACATCTTAGTACCGGTAGGAAAAGAAAATAAATAATTATTCCCCTATTAGCAGCGAGCGAAAAGGGAACAGGGCAAACCGAATCTTTACTTGAAAGAGTGTAAGAGATGTGGTGAAGATTAAGACTAAGTCAACGAGTTGAAGTTCTCTGGAAAGAGATACCTTAGAGGGTGATAGTCCCGTAAATCAAGTTGATATGTTATACTTCAAAAGAGTAGGGCGTCCCGGATTGGATGTCTGAATATGGGAGAATTAACTCCTAACCCTAAATATTAATTTAAGTCCGATAGCGTACGAGTACCGCGAGGGAAAGCTGAAAAGTACTCTCACAAGAGGGTTAAAAGACTTGAAATCTAACAGTTACAAGATTGTTACTGCCTTAAGGGGTTGTAACGTACGTTTGGGAAAACGGACCAGGGAGTTTACTTTTGTGGCGAGGTTAATTGAATGAAGCCGAAGCGAAAGCGAGTGTGAAAGCGCGCTAGTCACTGATTTAAGACCTGAAGCCAGATGATCTATTCCTGAGCAGGACGAAGTTTCTCGAAAGGGAAATGGAGGTCCGAACCGGTGTTGTGTACATGCATTCGGATGACTTGGGATTAGGGGTGAAAAGCCACTCTAATCTGGCGATGGCTGGTTCCTATTGAAATATGCCTGGGCATAGCCTTGTATTGTTTGTTGAAGAAGTATAGTACGGATAGGTCCTGCAGAGACATGAGTCTACGGGGAGCTTTCCAACTCAGAAATTTTCAACTGCGGAATACAAGACACAGCTGTGGTGTGTAAGACACTTCAGCGAGACCTGAACAAAGGAGACTGGAGTTAAGGTCCCAAAGTATTTGCTAAGTGTATCAAACAGAGTTTTTATTCTGAGACAGTGGGGATGTAGGTCTAGAAGCCGCCATCATTTAAAGAAAGCGTAACAGCTCACCCATTGAGAATAAGAGCATGGAAAATGGACGGGGCTCAAGCAAATCACCGATACTCTAGGGGCACTCTGTATAGAGTGTGCCGGTAAATAGGCGTTCTATTTGCACAGAAGCTTTTCCGTAAGGAAAGGTGGAGCGAATAGTATTGAAAATCCTGGTGATAGTAGGATCTGATCTCTTTGAGAAAGAAGAGATGTCGAAAGGGCAAGGTTTCCTTGGCACTATCAATTAACCAAGGGTTAGTCGGTACCTAAGTCATATCTTCACTGAGTATGACGACGGACAGCAGGTTAATATTCCTGCACTTTTTAATTTTGCTAAGTATACGAGTCGCTTTCGGATAGGCGAAACATCGAGAGATGTAACAAGAAGAAAGAAATGGATTGTAATGAAGAGAAGTTTAAGAATTCTTGTGAATTTGTTGATTCCAGGAGCCAGTGAAAAGTTTGTATAATAGAAATTAATTAGCCGTACCGAGATCTAGCACTGGTGCCCTAGCTGAGTAGGCTAAGACATGTAAGACGAAACTAGTTAAGGGAATTCGGCATAAATAGTCCCGTATCTTCGGTAGAAGGGATGTCTATTCTTTTGTATGATTCATTATATGGAAGAGTAGATCTCAGTAACAAGGATGGCCTGACTGTTTACCAAAAACATAGCTGAGTGCGAATCCGAAAGGATGTGTATACTCAGTGAAATCTGCCCAGTGATGGTGTCTAAACCTCCTTTTCAAGGGAGTGAAAGCCCATCAAACGGCGGGGGTAACTATGACCCTCTTAAGGTAGCGTAATGCCTTGTCTTCTGAATGGAGACGTGCATGAATGGTTTAACAAGGTTGTCACTGTCCCTAACTAGAGTCTTCCGAAACCATTTACCCGTGAACAGACGGGTATCACCTAGTGGGAAGCGTAGACCTTGTAGACCTTTACTACAACCTGTTGTTGTGATTTTACTAAGGGTGCTTAGAGTAGGTAGGAGCGTCGAAGTCAGACTCTTGGGGCTGATGGAGCAAAAGTGTAACACTACCCATTTTTAATAAAATCACTTACTTTATGAGGACAGCAATTGGCAGGTAGTTTGGCTGGGGCGGCGCCCTGTCGAAAAGATAACGATAGGGCCCAAAGATAAACTCATCCAGGTCGGAAATCTGGAGTAGAGTGCAAAAGCAAAAGTTTATCTGACTGTTTTCTAAATAGCACAGAAAGCAGGAGTGAAAGCTGGGTTTAGCGAACTTCCATAGCTTTTTAATGGGGCTTGGAAATGACAGAAAAGGTACCTCAAGGATAATGGGCTTGTCGCGCCTGATAGTCCACATTGACGGCGCGGTTTGGCACGTCGCTGTCGGCTCTCCCTAACCTGGTTGTGCAGCAGCAACCAAGGGTGTCGGAGTTCACGCATTAAAAGGGATCGTTAGCTGGGTTAAGAACGTCGCGAGACAGTTTGTATGATATCTACTAGGTGTGTTATTGTCTGAGCGGAACAGTTTTCTAGTACGAGAGGAACGGAAATTGGGTGCCTCTGGTCTATCAGTTGTCATGTGGCAGGCTGAGCAGCTACGCACTATTTCGATAAATGCTGAAAGCATCTAAGCATGAAGCGAATCGCAAAACGAGACAATTAAGGCCGTCAAAAAAGATGACGTCGATAGAGATGTGGTGTACGCATGAAGCTCACGCGACATGTTCAGCCAGCATCTACTAAAAGCCTCAATTATATTCTTATGAATATGATCCACACAATTTATAGAAACTATGTTGGTGAGTATTGTTTTATTGTAACAAATCTTATAAACTTTGTTTTGTTTTTAGATTTATGATATTTGAAATTATTATTGGAATCGTACTTGGAATTATTTTAACAATTATTATTTTAAATCAAATTCATAAAAGGAAAATTTTAGAGTTAAAATCGGAGTTTAGAGATAGTGAAAAAGAGATTAAGAATAAAACTCTTTCAGCTTCAAGAAGAAGTTTAGTTGGTAAATTTATTGAGAAGTTTGTTCCTTTTTTAGAGAGATTTGATTATGAGCCTTCAGATGCACATTTTATTGGGCAGCCAATAGATTATATTATATTTGATGGTCTTCACGAGGATAAAGTTAGGAAAATTATATTTTTAGAGGTTAAATCAGGGAAGAGTAAATTAACCTCTAGAGAAAGAAGTTTGAAAGAAGCTATAGAAAATAAAGAAGTTTATTGGGACGAATTAAGGGTTGATACAGAGGGTTTAGGGGATTTGGATTTAGGGAATGAAGAAGATTTAAGTTAGGTATCTAGATGCGATATCCTTATAAACTAGCGATATTTATAATAATTAAGAATGAAAGGAAATTTAGTGACTCTTCCTTCGGAAAAATATACAAAACTCGAAGCAAGAGTTAATACAATAGAGGGAATTAATCAAGAGAATGCATTAGGATTATTTATGGCTTCTATGGTATATCGAAGAAGAACTAATTCCTCGAGAGAGTCATGGCTATATTTAGGGGATAGTCATTCAATGAGGGGTGCTAATATGTTAGAAACTTCTAATATTATTAGTTTAGAGGGAAAGTTCAATGAACCTTTGGAAGTTTATATAGAGGGGATAGATGAAGAGGCTAAAAAATTTTCAGACGAACTAAGAGTATTATTTGACAAGGAAGAATATTTTACATTTTTCCTAGAAGAATATTCGGGACAGAAATTTATTAGAAGTTAAATGTTCAAAATTTAAGCCAGTTTACTTCCGGCAACAACTTCTGGGACTATAACTAGATTCGCTCCGGCTTTTTTTAGCTTTTCAATAAAATCACTATGCTCGGCACGAGCATTTATTTCCATTGTCTTATTAAGTTCTTTTGCAGTTGAGATTATAGAAATATTTGTTTCTGCTTTTGGAAGAGTTATAATGAATTTTCTTGCATTTTTTATTCCTGCTTCAATAAGTGTTTCTTCTTCTTCAACATTTCCTTGAATGATGTTATATTTTTTTTCTTTTAATCTATCTACCTTTAGAGGGTTTATTTCTACTATTGTAAACTCTTCCTCTCTTTCAGCTAGAATTCTTGCAATCTCCTCACCTACCCTTCCCCCTCCAGCAATAACAACTTGATTTTTAACCATAGTTGATTTTAGTTCTTGGACTTTTTAAATGTGCCTGTTTGAAAAAATTATTTTTTATCTTTTAATTTTTTAGAAATCAATCCGATGATAGCCCCAACAATAAACCAAAAAATAGCAGAATAAATTATCATTAAAAGAAAATACCCATCAATGGAGGGGCTGTTCATTATGTCATATCCAATGAGAGAAATAAAATGAATTCTTACAAAATTTATTAGCATAATTATTACAATAAGTTTTAGTGGTAAGATAATGAGATTGAATAGAAGAAATATTCCTACGGATATTAGTCCGAATTTAAGCTATTTTTCTATGATTATATGTGTTCTTTTTAGTTTATAAGGTTTTATATTTCCTCTAGTTAGTCTTTTAAAGAAGGTTCATATAATCTATCTATGGAAGAGGAGATTAGTCAGGAAGAATTTTTAAGAAAATTAGAAATGGAATTGAAGATTTCAAAAAATTCTCCATACACTATTAAGAATTATGTTTTAAGAAATAGGGAGTTATTCAACTTTGCTAAAAAAAATCCTTCTGAAATTATTGAAGATGATGTGAAATATTTCGTCGCAGAAAATCTTTCGGATAAAGCTGCAAGTTCAATTATTCAGTTTCTTGCAGCAATAAAATATGCCTATCTTACTATCTTGAAAAAAGATATTACTATTGGAATTAGAAGACCTAAAAAAGAAAAAAGAATTCCTTCGGTTTTAACTAAGGAAGAAATATCTAAGTTATTAAATTCTTTCTATAGCAAGAAATCTAAACTGATGGTTTCTTTACTTTATGCTTGCGGATTGAGAGTTTCGGAATTAGTAAACTTAAAAATTGAAGATTTATTTTTTGATGAAAAAGTGGGATATGTGAAACAAGCTAAGGGAAAAAAGGATAGGATGTTTAATATTCCTAATTTTCTTTTAGAGGATTTGAAAAAACAGGTAGAGCTTCAAAAAAAATCTAATGAAGAATTTTTATTTTCAGGAACTAATGGAAAACTTACCGAGAGAAATATTCAAAAAATTGTTGAAAAAGCTTCTAAGAGAGTAGGACTTCAAAAAAATGTTCATTGTCATACCTTAAGACATTCTTTTGCAACTCATCTTTTAGAACAAGGAGTTGATATAAGGAAAATTCAGGAACTTCTAGGACATGCAGACTTATCAACTACACAAATTTATACTCATATTTCTAGGGAAGAATTGAAGAAGATTAAAAGTCCTATAGATAGCTTGGAAGTGAGTTAAGATATATAGAGAATTATATAACTATTTATAAAGAGAATGTAGTTCTATTTATTATGGAAAGAAATGTTCTTTATATAGGAGCAGATGATTCTAACAATCACGATTCTAGAACTGCAAGAGTTTTAGCGACTACTTTTTCAATTTTTCATAAAGATTCTATATATCGAAATTTTCCTCGAGAGAAAAATCATAAAGAACTTTTTTATTGGTTAGGTTCAGATAAACAAGAAAGAGATTTCAGATTTGCATTATTAACTGAATCCTACTTTAACTCTATGCAACCCATACTTCCCTTCGCGATCCCAAAACTTGCCTTGGATTATGTTCCTACATTGAGAGAAACTCCTAATAAAGTTTGGATATCTATAGATGGAATTTTACCTAGAGCTCATAGAGAGTATATAAGAAGATCTCTTAATCCTTATTTTAAAGAGATTGTTATAAATAATGTAATAAAAAGAAGAAATATTATGGCGAGAAGATCTCATGATAAAAAACTTTTTTGCCCTACCGTCCTAAAGATGGCTGATAGTTGTGCAAATCATATTTATGATTATTTCTCAAATTCGTATTTAGAAGAAAGAGTAGTTTTAGATCAATCAAGATTGAGAGATATATATCTAGAACTAAAAGCTAAATAGTAAGATTTAAATTCTATTTGATTCTGTCTAGTATATGGCTTGTGAAAAATGTAATTATAGAGATAAAAAAGAGATTATAAAATTTAATACTCCCCTCTGTCAAATTTGTAATTTTTTCTCTCCAGATAATGAAGATAAGTTTATGTTTTATATAAATGAAAAAATTGACTGGAGAAATTTAGAAACATTTAGAAAGTTTGGACAGAAAATTGGTTCAAGGCAAAAATCCGGAATGATAGAAAAAGCAAGACAAGGAGAGGTGATGTCTAGAGTTGCATTAGGATACTCTTTAGTTGATAAGAAACTTGTTGAGAATGAAGATGCCTCTAAGGTTCATTCTATATTTACGAAATATTTGAATAGTGAAATTTCTTTAAATCAGCTATCTAAGAAATATGGTCTTTCACTGAATGGTTTGAAGAAAATTTTAAAAAATAGAACTTATCTAGGAGAAATAAAATTTGACGGGCAAACATTTAAGGGAGATCATAAGGCTTTAATTTCTCCAGAAATTTTTTATGCAGTCCAGAGAAAATTGAATAATAGGAAAATTAAAATAAATATTAGTTGAGAGATCTATACATTCCCTCCTGAATTTTAGAGAAATTAGTTGGAGATACATTTCTCGGATCTGCACCCACATGGCTTGCAATACTTTGAAGAAGATTTAGATATTGGGGAGTGATATCAAATCTTTCTACTTCGGGAGAGTAAACTACTCTTCCTTGGATATTTTTACCATCCTCCTTAAATCTAATTGTATTCATAGCTACATTATCAATTGTTGGAATTTCCTTAAAATCTACGGTTCTAGCGATGCCTTTGGTTATAAGTTTTCTGAATGAGGGATTCCTATCGTATCCTTGTTCACTAAATCCTACTATTTTATAGTCTATATTCTTTCTTAATCTTTTTAAATGATAATCATAAGCTTCAACTTCATTTGTAAATTCCCTTGATTTTTCTTTTGCTAAGTTATTTATAGAATTTAGGAATTGTCTATATCCTACTACCGATGAAGAACCTGATAGGACCTCGTCTAAGCAAATGATTTTTGTTTTACTAGATATATTTTTTTCCTTATAAAAATTTTTATACCATCTTTCCATTAGTTCAGTTCTATTCCTAAATCTGCTAGAATTTGGAAGATACTCCACGTCATTTAGCGGAAATTTTCTATCAACTATATATAACATATCAACTAGTGGAACTGCTCCAGCTACGGGCGCAAATATATAATCCGGAGAAATCATACGAATTAGCGAAGATGCTTTCTTTAATTTTTTTGTAAATTTATACATATCCTCAGGTAATTCTTTTCTTAATTCAGGTTCCATAGATAAATTAGAAGAGGACACTATTTAAACCTTTCTATTTGTTACTCTTAATCAGGAACAACAAAATGATTAAGAAATTAGATTAATATTAATTTTTTTAATACCTTTAGACTCGGTTATTATTTTTTCCAAGGCATTAAATGGAATTTCTCCAATCACTTCTAGATTATTTTCTCTTACATTTAATTTAACTTGTCCAGGTATATTCTTTCCTCTAAGATAGCCACTTAATCGATGTTTTAATCCATAGCTTGCATTAGGGCTTCTAGATTCAAAGTTTATCATATAATTTTGCAGCCCTGCCATTTTGTCTTCTGCACAACGCAAAGCAGAGAGTTCTCTTCGAGCAAGGTAGTCATAAAATTGTAATTGTTTTTGTTCAGGATTTAAGAAAGGAGATAATTTTTCACTAGTCTCAGATCCTGACTCTTTAAATCCTTCAATTGCTCCAAATAGATAGTCTTGGAAAAGGATGGATTCTCCTTGAGGAATGGTGATTGGTAAAAATTCTAACTTTTTTAATCCGACATTCATTATAATATTTGCAGTTCTTTTATTTCCATTAGTAAAGGGTTGAATTCTTATTAGGTGAAAATATTTTAATATAGATTCTTCTAATGGGTGAAATTCTCCTACCTCGATAGATTGGGATAATCTATCTAATTGTGTTTCTATCCTAAATCTATCAATAGGAGCATAATGAATATTTGAAAATCTTGCTCCTCCTTCCCTAAATTTTGCATAGTTTCCTTGAGGACTTTTTAGGATTGGTTCTACTCTTCCGGCTATTTCTTTTAGAGTTTGATAATTTAAGTTGCTTCCTAAATTTTTATCTGCATAATTCCAGGCTTTTTTAAAATTTTCAATAACTTCTATTTTTCTTTCTTCATTATCCCTGTCTTGTATAGGGGCATTTTCCATTACCTGTTCCTCCATTGTTTTGAATACTTCTCCAATCATATTAGGAACTTTAGATTTATCAAGTCTATTTTTTGCATCTTCTATTTTATCTAATAAATTTTGATTTAGAATTTTCATAAAGGTATAAATGAATAAATATTTTTAAGTCTTTCTATTCGTCATTTTTAAATAGGAACACTTAATTATCGATACGAAGTTTGTCGTTTTGCTCTCGCCTTAGAATCTCCGGGTTTGTAGGCCTCTCTTCTTCGTGTATCTGCTACAAGTAAGTTCCTATCGTAGACTAGATAAGATTTTCGGAGATCTTCATTTTTTGTAAATGCTACAATTGCTCTTGCAATTGCTAATCTTGCGGCTTCTATTTGTGAGGAGATTCCTCCTCCTTTTACATTTACTGAAATATCGTAATTTGCCTTTCCAAGAAGATTTTCTGCTATCCTCAAAGGTTCTTGGATTTGTAATTGTTGAATTTTAGAAAAAGAAGATAAGTTTCTTTGATTTATTTTAATCGTCCCAGTTCCTTCTTTTATTGTTGCCTTTCCTACGGCTGTTTTTCTCTTACTGGAAATTACTAGATTTTTTGGAACCATATTAATTTAGATACCTCCGAAAGTTTCATATATTTTTGAGGAAGCCTTGCATCCAATTTAGTGAATTCTATTTTTGATGAATCAAATTCATTTTTGCCATAACATTTTATTTTCTTATAGGCATCTCTTCCTCTTTGCTTATCCCAAGGTAACATTCCCCTAATTAATCTTTTTAATAATCTAGGAGCAGGTCTTGGAATTTTCGGTCCCTTGAGACTATTCCCTCCTTTATTTCTTAAATTTGTAATTCTCTCTAAAACATCTTTTTTATTTCCAGAAATTATTGCATCCTCACAATTCAAAATGTAAACTTCATCTCCTGTTAAAACTTTTCTTGCTGTAAAAGTTCCTATTCTTCCTAAAGGCAAATTTGTTGCATCTATATATATTTTCATTTTATTAATCTTAAATTATTTAATTCTGGATTCTTTTTAATCTCTTCTAAAATTTCTACGAAATCTGTTTTAGAGTCTTTCATTTTTTCTTTTGCTTTTTCAGAGGCATTCCAAGAGACAACTTTTATTTTTTTTGTTAAAATTCCCGAACTTAAAATTTTTCCTGGAATAAAAATTGCATCATTTTCTTTTACAAGTTTATCTATCTGATCAAGGTTTAACTCTATTTGTTTTTTTACAGGTAGTGCAAGATATTTAGCAAATCCAGGATTTTTCTTTTTGATAATTGTTATTGCTTCAGCTAATTCTTTGTTAGTCTTTCTAGAAGATCTCTTCTCAATTTTCGTTTTGGATGTTTTTCTTTCCATTTTTTTAATGCGATAGAAGTCTATTAAGACCTACTCAACGCGTGAGCTCGCAGGTGATTGGAGTTGCCAAACTTTGTTTAAAAAGCTTTTGATTATTCCTTATATTCGGTATCTACTCGAATTTTACAGGGAAGTCTAGGTTTAACTGCCTTTATAAGCTCTCTTACTTTTTCTTCATTCTTTTTTCCGTTTACTCCGATAATAAATAAAATACTTTCTGCTTTTATCAATGCGGATCTATTTAATGCCTTTCCAAATGAACGGGCCATACCACTACTCATTCTATCTGCTCCTGCTCCTGTCAACATTCTGTTTTCTCTAACGATGTGATGAGGATAGGGTCTAATTTCAAGATAAAATTCTTTTCCTATATCTTCAGTTAAAAATCTGTTGAGATACTGCCTAGTTGCTTCAAGAGCACCATCTCTTAGCTGTATGGATTCTTTGGCCCTTATAGTCAAAATTGTTTTGTATCTTTCGTCCCTGTATCCTTTTAAGTCCCCCATTCTGAATTTTGTTAATTTCATATGTGGAACAGTTCTAACATAGGAGAGTTTTTGTTTTTTACTTTTTCTTGTATATGGGACTGCAGTTATCTTGGAATAACAGCTTGCTTTTCTTACCGCCATTATTTCTTCTCCTCTAAAATTTTAACTTCAGTTCCGATAGATTGTCCAGGAAGTCCGGTTTCAAAAATAGCTCTTAAGATTCCATTTCTCCCGTGAGTTGAGGCAATTTTCCCAGAAATAATTTTATTAGCTGGGGAGGTCCACTCCACCTTTTTTTCTATAAATTTTTCAGCTTTTTCTTTAGAATCTATTCCTTCTATTTCTATGAGCATATGTTTCTCGTGAATTGTTCTCTTTCCTCGTCTGAATTGCATAATTTTTGCTTTTACCATGTGATTAGGTTGAGAAATTGGTTTATAAAGTTTTTGATAAGGAATTTTAAATCTAACTTAGTATTTTAAGTTAAAATTTTTAAATTCCTTTTTTAGAATTTCTATATCTTTATAACTTATTGAAACTGGTTTATTTTTATGTTCTTCAAGTGCCTTGTTTAATTCCTCAATATTAGATTCTTTTAGAGAGTTTTCTGAGACTTTTTTCACAATTCCCTCTTCAATGATAAAAGTTTCCTTTAGGAAGAAAAGCTCCGCTTTTCTCTTCCCATTATCTATTAAAAATCTAGATTTATTTAAGGAATTTAGGTCACATCTTTGATTATACTCGATTAGAGTATCAACAATTTCCTGTCCTAGTTTTCTTGCCTGATCTACATGATTTATCTCCTTTCCAGTCATTATATCTACTTTCTTTTTTCCCTTAGGATCTTTTTTAGTTTTTGGGTTTTTCTTTTCTTCTAAAATCCCCTTCTTAGTTTTAGCAATAAACTCTAAATTTTCCAAGAATTTTTTAGGGAATTTTCCAGTTTTTACCATTTGTTTTTCAAACTCTTTCAAAATTTCTTTTTCCTCTTTTTTATCAATGAGAGCTCCTACCATTCCGAAGGTTTCTTCATAAACACTTTTTATTAGATTTTCTTGAACTCTTACTTCAATTTGTTTTCTTAAATCCTTTAATCTCTTGATATAATCTAAGGATTTTTTATAAATGATATCTAGATCGGTTCCAGAGATTTTTTTTATTTTCCCATGTTCATATCCCTTGAAATATTTTATAACGACTTCGTGAAGGATGTCAGCATATTTTTGTTCTATTAATTTTTCTTTAGTTACAAAAGTTTCTTTAAATAACTCTACAGTTTCTTTGTGTGTCGGTGGAGCAAGTCCATAGAGCATCAAAACTCCTTGTGTCGGAGTTAGTACCCCCCAATAAATATCTATCATTAAGATATCTAAAAGTCTTCTATCTACACTTTCTGCAAGTCTATCTCCGGAAGACATGAATATATCTAGAGCTTCAGGACTAGGCTTTATTTTACCCATTCTTAGAAGTTGTTTCCAAGGTAAGAAAGCTCCCCTATCATAAAGAGGAATACCATCTCTAATGAATGTAAACATTACAGGTTGAGCGTCTTTTACAGCTTCCCAAAATTCAGTTAAAAGATAGGTTTGAACATTAAGAATATTTTTTACTCCTGCAAGTGCAGTTGCTTCTTGGATGTATTGAAAAATTATTGCTCTAAGTTTCTCTTTTAATTCTAATCTAGGCATTCGTTTTACATCGGTATCATCAATAACTACAAAAATATCTACATCGGAAGTAGGTTTTGCCTCTCCTCTAGCCAAAGAACCAGCGAAGACATAACTTGTTACATATTTTTCAAATTTTTTTAGAACAAGGGATTTATGTATTTGAGCAACTCTTATTCCTCCTAAAATTCCCTTATCTAAAATCGGATAAGACATTGCAAGAGCTTCGGCAACTTCAAACTTTGAATCTAGGCAGAGATTCCACATATCAACAGGAGTCATTAAATGAACCCAAATATTAGAATCTATGGACTTGGCAATTTTAATTAATTCTAGTTTTATTTTTTGAATTTCTTTAAATTTATCTTCAGGAATAATTGTTAAAACATGAATTAATTCTTTTTTAGAATCTTCTTCAGAAATTTCATATTCTTCTTCAATTTTTTTATTAGCTTGTTGAGGAATTAGGCCTATAGCTTCAATAAATTTAAATTTTGTTATAGATTCTTTTTTAAATTTTTCAAGATTATTTTTCATTTCATCCATTTTTTTTTGCATATCACTTTCTAGAGGATTTTGAATAGGAAGATCTCCCAGCTTAGATTTAGGAATATAACTATCAGAAATATTTTGTTCAACAGATTCTTCTCTTTTTTTATTTTTCCGAGAACTTTTTTCAACCATAATTCTTTTAACTTTATAGAGTTTATAAAGTTTCTCTAGGATTAAAGTGGAAGTCGAAGCTTCAGATTTATAAAATCGAAAGGACAGAAAATTTCTTATTTTCTGTATCTAAAGAAAAGGAGTTTAAATAATCAATTTTTGTTCCTCAAAAATTCTATCTTAGTTTCTTTTGGTTAGGAGGAGCTTTTCTTTTCTAAAGAAAAGGAGTTCGTTTGGAGACAATGATTGATAAGCGAAGCGAAGAAATCCTAACTAAATTTTTCTTTATTAGGAGGAACTTTCTTTTTTCTAAAAAGAAAGGAGTTCTTCGGAAGGACAGAAAATTTCTTATTTTCTGTATCTGAGCTCTATCTCTTAGAGCGAGGGGTGAGACTCCAACAGCCTCGAGTGGGAGTCGAACCCACGACCTATTGCTTACGAAGCAATTACTCTACCAACTGAGCTATCGAGGCTTAGAATAAATTCTTTTGAGGAATTTCTTTTTTAACAATTTCTATATCTTCTTCCCAGAGAGATTTTAATCTTTGATTATAAATTATTGCAGCAGGATGAAAAAGAGGAATTAATTTTATCTCTTCTCCTTGAAAATTTAGTTCCTTTATTTTTCCGTGGAGGGAAGTAATTCCAGGTTGTTTTTCCATAATCTCTACTTCTCCATTCGATAGAAAAAACTTTGTTGCATAGTTCCCAAGAGAACAAATTATGGAAGGTTTCATTTCTTTAATTTGCTTGACTAACCAAGGAGTGTGCATTTTTATTTCTTCAATAGAAGGATCTCTATTTTCTGGAGGACGACATTTCAGGATATTTGCAATATAGATATCTTCCAAAGAAAGTCCTACACTTTCTAAAAGTTTATCTAGGTTTTTTCCTGCTGCTCCACAAAAAGGAATTCCTTGTTCATCCTCATTTTTTCCAGGAGCTTCACCAACAAAAAGAATTCTTGCATTTATATTTCCTTTTCCTACCACGATATTTTTACAATTCTTACAAATTTCAGTTTGTTTAACTAATTCAGCTTCAGGAAAATTAAATTCCAGCTCATTTAATGCCATGAGATAATAATGGTTAAACTATTTAAATAACTTTTTACAATAAATTTTATGCTCCTATAGTTCAGCTGGATAGAATACAGGGTTGCGGTCTCTGTGACCGAGGTTCAAGTCCTCGTAGGGGCATTAATTCTTACCTCCCTTTACTTTCCCCCAATTATCCTCTAAAAAAGAAAACTCATAATTTTGAAGATTAATATTTCCAAGAATAGAAAGATTATCAAAAAGTTCTTTAGGAAGAGTTCTATTTTCGTTAAAATAACTCTTCAATGTTGAATATGGAATGTCAAACCCTCTTTCAATTAGATTTCTCAGCGAGGGGCAATTTGCATTTTCTAGAACTTCCTTAAAGAATCTTCTTTGTTGTCCTTTGTGAAATTTAACTCTCATAATTTTAAATATATTTCAGAGTTTATAAATTTCACTGCGCAACCATACCATGCAAAACTTTATAAAGGAAAAATTTGATTTAATTGAAACTAAAGTTTTCCTAGTTTAGACGACGTGTCAAGAAAACTTAAGGTTGTCTACGCAGAACGCAGTGGGCTAACTTAAGGGAAAAGTGACGTGTTAGGAAAACCGTAGGTTGTCATACACAATGAAAGTTCCAAAGAAAACAAAACGATATTGTCCTTATTGTGACAAAGTAACTGAACAGAAGATAAAACAAGTTAGCACCGGAGGAAAGAAAGGTGCACTTACTCGAGGAACTAAGATTAGGGCTAAACTTAGAGGTAAAAATAGGGGGATGGGAAATTTAGGAAGATATAGTAAAAAACCGGTTACAAAATTTAAGATGAAAACAAAGACTACTAAAAAAGCGGCATTTTTATATACATGTTCTGTTTGTAATAAATCTAAACCTAAATCAAAAGGAATCCGAACAGGAAAATTGGTAATGGAATAAAATGGCAATAAAGGAAAAACCTACAAGAAAAGCAACAGTAAAGAAGAAATTTATTCAGATAGAGGTTCCAGCCTTAAATGAGGAAATTAGCGCTCTTGGAACTATTGAAAGTTTAAATGGAAGAATGATAAAACTGGACCTCTCTAGAAAGTTAAGGGGAAGAAGTTTAGAAGCTACGTTTTTAGTAGGAATAGAGGATGAAAAACTAGTTGCTTATCCCAGAAGATTAAAATTAACTAGACAGTATATTTCAAGAATGATGAGAAAGAGAATCAATTATGTTGAGGACTCCTTTGAAGCCTCCTGTAAAGATATTAGTTGTATTGTAAAACCATTTTTATTAACGAGAAAAAAAGTTTCCAGAGCTATAAGAAATAACTTGAGAAAAGCAACTAAAGAATTTATTCTAGATTATATAAAGGAGAAAAATTATCTTGATATTTGTGAAAATATTCTCTACTCCGAACTTCAAAAAGAACTCTCCCTTAAACTTAAGAAAATCTATCCATTATCATTCTGTGAGATAAGAGTTTTTGAGACTAAGAATTTAGGCAGTGCAGATAAGACAAGAAGTGAAAAAATAGTTAGGGAAGAAATTTTAGAAAATGAAGAAGAATCCAATGAAGAACCCGAAGATATAGAAAATAATTCTAAAGATGAATTGACTGAAGAAAAGGAGGAGTAATGACAATCCAACAATGTTTAGTTCTTGTAAAGCCGGATGGTTTAGTAAAATCTATTACAGGAGATATTATTTCTGCACTTTCTGAATCTAGATTAAAAATTGTAGGTTCTAAAATTGTTTCTGTAAAAAGAGAGCTTGCAGAAAAACACTATTCCGGATTAAAAGAAGATCTTATCAACAAGTTTGGAGAAGAAAAAGGCATTCAAACTTTTGAAAATATAATGGAATACATCCAAGGAAAATTTCATACCAATAGAGTAATGGCCTTGGTTTATCATGGAGAGAATGCAATTTCTAAGATAAGAGAAATTGTCGGATCTACAAACCCTGAAAGTGCAAATCCTATAAGTATTAGGGGAAAATATGGAAGAATAAATTCCTCTACAAATGTTTTTGAAACAGCAGTTCATGCATCCGATTCTGAAGAGTCTGCAAAAAGAGAGATTCAACTCTGGTTTTCTCCAGACGAATTGACCGAGATAATTTATCCTATAGAAAAAATTAATGAGACAATTGAAAGAAATTCTTGGAAATAATAACTCTTTTAAACCCTGCTTCTTAAAATCTATTGTGCCTGCATAGCTCAGTTGATAGAGCAATTGCCTTGTAAGCAATAGGTCGGGGGTTTGACTCCCTCTGCAGGCTTCAACGAAATGTTAAGAGTCTTAATCCTTCTTTCTCTTAATCCAAGAAATAATTAACATTACAATTATAAAAAGAATTATTATAAAGATAATCCAATAAGTAGGAGTTATTTTTGGAATATTTCTTTCAGATTCATCTATAACATCTGAATTAATTACACTTCCTACAATTCCTCCATAATTTGATGAATTTACCTTTGAAAGAATAATTGTACTGGCTACAGCCATAATAAGAACTACAGCTAAAAATATTTTCGCCGGATTGAATTCTCCTTGCTTTTTCATTTTTTTAATAAGTACTTAGACTTTATAAGTTTTTTGAATGGTGGTTTCTTTAGGATTAGATTGACAATTTTAGTAAAACTAGAATATTCTTATAATAAAGAAATTGAAATATTGAAGATAGATCATATCTCACTTCGTTCGATATAATATGGGCCCGCCAGTCTTAAAAAATTACTTTGTAATTTTGGGAACTTCAACGAACTATCTTTCTTTAGAAAAGAAAGATTTCTCCCAATCAAAGAAACTAAGTTAGTTGAAGTGAATCAAAGAACTTCTTTCTTTTTAGAAAAAAGAAAGTTTCTTCTAATAAAGAAAAACCTATATTAGATTTTGAGAAATAAAATTATTGAAATTTCGATTCCAAACTATGCGCGGACCGGGAATCGAACCCGGGACACAACCTTGGCAAGGTCATATTATACCACTTAACCATCCACGCTTACATAATATTTATTCCTTAGATATTTAAAAAGATATTGATTATTCTCTCTATCCAACTTCAAAATCCAAGAAGTTAGACATAATGTTAAACCCTCTCGTTTACAAGATATTTTGTTCATCTAAAGATTTATAAAACACAATTTTCTATATATTCTATGGGCCTATAGGCTAATGGTAGACCCTCTCGTTTACACCGAGATGGCCCAGGTTCGATTCCTGGTGGGCCCATATTACATTGAAATAAATGATATGTTTTTTTAAGAAGGATTATTTAAATTATTCTTTATAAAAACCTAAAAGTTTATAAATCCCTTATAACTCACTAAATGGTGATTATTCGGTGATTGAAATGGGGGAAATTAAAATTATTGTTTCTGAAGAGACTGAAAAATTAGTTGAACAAATTTGTAATAGAATTGGAATTAAGAAGACGGAATATTTAAAAGGTTTATTAATCGAGGAGTTACGTAGGAGGGAAAAAAGAAATGAAAGAAATATTTAAAAATATATTCTATAAATTAAATAATAGGGTGGTGAAAAAGATTTGTTTAAGTTTGTTTGTGCTTGGAATTTTGATGTTCTCGTTGAGCGGGGTTTGGGCTTGGGAGGCAACAGATTTTGTTTCGACTTGGAATACTTCTGCTGTTTCCGATGGGTCTAGCAATTCAACATCAATAACTCTTCCGTTAGAAGATACAGGAACTTATAATTTTAGCATTGATTGGGGGGATGGGAATACGAGCATTGTTACTACATGGGATAGTGCGAATAAAACTCACGATTATGGCACCGAAGGAATTTATAATATTACAATTAATGGAACGATTAG
>CAZHYK010000003.1:0-18979 GCA_964536715.1 Candidatus Woesearchaeota archaeon
CAATAACTATTTAAATGCTAGTTTATTATAAACTTTAAGATGGAATTTACTCAAGAATACTCCCCTTCTGAGAAAGATATTATCTGGCCTAAATATGGTTTAAAGGAGAGTCCTTACTTTACCTCCCCCGTTAGACTCTTAAGTGTTTTTCCGATACAAAAAGTCTTCTGCGGAAGAGTTGAAGAAATTAGTTCATTAAGGAAAATGATATTCTCTAAAAACTCTACGAGAAATATTATAGTGGGAAGTTTCGGGGTAGGAAAAACAACATTTACAAATTTTGTTAGATGGGACTTAGCATTTAAAAAAGAAGATCGGAAATACCTAACTACGAGCGCCGAAATAAAAGTTCTCCAAGATTGGACAGCTATAGACTTTCTCTTAGCAACCCTCTCCTCAATATATACCTCTTCGATTGTTTTTAATTGGGAGGAAAACACAAAAATAAAATCGCTAGAAAAGATAAAAGAATATGTCTCTATATCTAAGAAAAAAACAGTGCAAGGAACTTTTGGAATTGTGGGCGGAGGATATGGGGAAACCCTAAACAATCCCTCACAACTAAGCCCTGAAATCTTAGAAGATTTACTTCAAGAATTCTGTCAAGAAATACAAAAATTAGGTAAGCAAATAATTATACCTTATGATAATTTAGAAAACCTAGAGTTAGAAAAATTGGCTGAATTTTTCAGATCTATAAGAGATTATCTACAAATAGAAGGATTACACACTCTTTTTTTAGGTCCGGTGGAAACAATTTCAGCCTTAGAGTCATTTGGACAAGTTAGCTCTATTTTCAATCGTCCCATAATATTAAATCCATTATCTAATGAGGATGTTTTGGATATATTACAGAAAAGATGCGAAACATTAAAGATCGAAGGAGGGAATTATCTAAAACCCTATGATGATAAAACAGTAATTGAGATTTATACAACATTAAATCAAAATATTAGATTCACCTTTAAAGTTTTAGAGGATGCTACTCTTAATTCTGGAAAAAAAGCCCCTTATCAAATTAATCTATCTGATATTCTAGCAGTACAAGAGAAAGAAAAACAAGAGATTATGCTATCTCTTACTGAAAACCAATTAAAGATAATAAGTGCATTAATAGAATCTCCAAAACAAAGTCAGAAAGATTTATCTATTCGAACCAATATCGGAATAACGAATCTTACTACTCCTGTCAGAGAACTAGTCAAAAGAGGTCTTATTATTGAAAGTGGAGATAAAGAAGACAAAAGAATTAAGTATGTGAGACTTTCAGATAATAGTTATCTAAAATTATTTTTTAATCCTAAAGAGAGTCTTATAAACAAAGAATCTTAATAAAAAGAAGTTTAGAAAGATGGTAAAAATTACTCCCGTCGATATATACTACGATTCTAGCCATAAATAAAAAACCCATCGTTAGTCGAAACTAATGATGGGGAGTTAATTAAAATTTATTATCTAAGGATGTTTAAAAAGCTTTCCTAACCCCTAGAAAACTCAAGATTGGATTTTTCTATTTTTTCCTATATCCGAATTCTTTGTTATATTTTGAATGATCTAAGATATTTAATATAAATGCAATAACCTCTATTTCATCTCCTTTTAAGGTATATAACATTCTCCAAAATTGGGAGAGTTCTACTCTGAATAAATTTGTTGGCCCCTCAATTTTATATTTTCTTGGAATTAAATTTTTTGCTATTGGATCTCCATAGAAAGGATTTTGTCTAATAAATTCTATTTTCTGCTTAATTGAACTCCTTTCTTTTTAGAAAAAAGAAAGTTCCTCCTAATAAAGAAAAACTTAGATAGGATTTTTTATCAAATAAAAAATCTTTAGCTTTTTTGTTAGTTTTTTATTTATTCCCTTTTTTCCTCTTAAATTTGTTTTCCTACAATTTCATTTAATCTTTTGAAAGATTTTTCAGCTTCGCCTAATAAAACTATTCTAACTTTTTTATTCATAATTCTGTTCCAGAATTTATTAATTTATTAAGAATTTTTCTATCCGTATAAATCCAACTTATTCCTTTTAGTCCTACTAAAATCTTTCCGCTCTGCTCTAAATATTCTAAAATAACCATAAGAACATTATGGTTTATTTGTTTTGGGAGCTGTCGTTTTAATTCAGCTATAGAAATTATACTTTCCCTAGAATTTCTCAAACTATCCTCTACCATTAGGACTGTATTTAAAGTTGGAGAGGAAACTTTCCTTTCATTATTTACCTGTATTTGTACCATTTTATTATTAACTCATCTCTAATTATTATCAATTGATAAGAGTTTAAAAAGCTTTCCTAACTCCTAGAAAACTCAAACTTGGATTTTCAGAGAAGAACTCTAATAGTTAAATTTTCTTTCGTAATCTTTGTGATCCATCCAATCTAGAAATACTGAGATAATTTCTATCTTAGAGGGGGTTGTTATACTGTACAATAACCTCCAGGCATTGGGCAGATTATATTTCCACAGATTTGTAATTTTGTATTTCTGAATCCAATCTTTTGGAATTAAATTTTTTGAGAGTTGAATACCGCAAAAAGCATTTTCCTGAATATCTTCTTTTGCTCGGTTTAAATGTTTATACAATTTAGGATCTTCTGTTTTTAGTTTAATTAATGCCTCCTTAATACTTTCTTCTGCGAATACAACCTCATCACTAGGTTTTGCTATTCCCATCTTAGTTTTTCTTTTTTATTTTTGAAATAGTTTCCTGCTTCCTCACTCCAAATGTATCCTATTTTATTTTCGGAATCTATGGCTATTTTATTTATACTTAGAAGGTACTCTAAAATTACTTTGTAAGTTTGATACATTATTTTTTTTGGAAGTCTCTCCCAAAGTTGATAAACTTTAAATTCAGCACTATGTTCTTTTATAAATTCCTCTACCATTAAAATAGTATCTAATCTAGGATATCTAGAGAATCTATTTCGTTGGACTATTTTTTGTACTTCCATACCTATATCAGTTGATATAGGTTTAAAAAGCTTTCCTAAGAACTCCTTTCTTTTTAGATCTAGAAAATTTGAAAAATTTTCTACCTCTTCAACGAACTATCTTTCTTTAGAAAAGAAAGATTTCTCCCAATCAAAGAAACTAAGTTAGTTAAAGGAAAAAGAAAGCAATTCGCAATTTACTCTTGCGATTTAGAAAGTTACAAAAATTTTAGCAAGAGCAAATTGCTCACCCCCTAATACGGAAAATAGGAAATTTTCCGTCCTTCCGAATTCTAAATCCATGAATTCAGAAGCCAAAAAAAACTCAGGGTAGGATTTTCAAATTGAATCTTAAATTGAATAATCTCTCTAAGAATAAACCTAACATTTTTAAATAGGAATAATCTTAAAATAATATGGCTATGAAAAAGATAGAATCTGAGAAAGATAGAGAGAAAAAGAAACAGCGAAATCAGACAATTATTGTAATCTTTATGGCCTCCTTACTTCTATTATCAACGGCAGGATATTTTGCTGCAGAGTTATTTGGAAATAATCAAAATCAAATTCTTGGAGACAGAATAAAATATGGAGGTTTAACTTATTATGATCAGGGAGGATTTTATGCTTTAGATCTAGAGGGAGCAATATTCTATTTTTTCGACTTACCGAATTCATCAAGAGACATCTATCAAAACACCTCAACATTTGATGATTTTTATGGGAAACCTCTCTACATTACCGAAGAAAATTCAGCCTCATCACATTTCTTATTTAACCTTGATGGAATTTATTCTAGATATCAAAAGGCCTGTTATGAGGAAGAATGTGAAGAAGATATTCCTCCTAAAAATTGCTCAGATAATTTAATTGTATTTAGAGAGAGTGAGGAAGATAGAGTTGAAAGAGTTGATAACTGCTTATTCATCTACGGAAATTCTGAGAAGGGTATCGACGCTATAACCTACAATATGTTAGGAATCAAATAAACTTTTAAACTATAAATTATAAAGGAAACTATGGCTAAAAAAACTACAAAAAAGAATGTGAAAAAAACTAAGAAAGATAGTATAAAAGATAAATCTTCCGAGGATAAAGTTGAAGAAATTTCTGCTCAGGAAAGAGAACAGAATAAAACTGCTATGTGGTTTTTTGTAATAATTTTATTAACTCTTGGAGGTTCAATAATTGGTTATCTTTATGTAAAAGACTCTAATGAATTTAGTTACGGAGGGGTTAATTTTACTCGGGTTAAAGATGGTATTGAATACTATCATGGAAAAACCCCTATAATGTATAATGGAAAAGTTAGCACGTTTTTCAATTTATACTTCAGACATAATCCTAAACAAAATAAAATTCCAATAAATACTGAAGAGTTTGCTCTCTCAAGAGAGGTTGTAATTTCCTTTGATCCTCAAGGACAAGAAGAGCAAAAGTGTAGAGCAGAACTTGCAGTAGGACACGCAAATTTAAAACAATTTATGGAAGTATTTCCTTGGGTAGATTTTGTTAGTGGCGCAGTTATTGATGAGGATTATGCAAATGAAAAAGGATTAAATTTTGCAAACTGCGAAAGTTCTCACGAGAATAAAACCGTTATTATGTTAGTAAATTCTGGTAAATTTGGTATTGAAAAGGAAGAAAATTGTTATATTGTAAATGTGAAAAATTGCGGATATAATAAAGGCACTGAAAGATTGATGATAGGGTTTGTTGCAAAAATAAATAATGCAACACTATAATGGAAATTCAACTTTTAATTGCGCTTTTATTAACTGTTGTTCCTTTGGTTGAACTTCGAGGAGGCCTTCCAGTTATTGTTGATTATTGTTTAAAAAATAACCTAAGTATTATCCCCTATTTCTTAATTGTAGTTTTACTAAATATATTTGTAATTTTTTTAGCATATACTTTTTTAGAATTTATTCACATTCATCTAATGAAATGGAAATTCTACTCAAAAATATTTAATGGATTTGTAAAAAGATTACGAAGAAAAAATGAAAACTTCGAAGAGAGATTTAATAATTTAGGATTTTTAGCCTTGGTAATTTTTGTTGCAGTTCCTCTACCAGGAACTGGTGCTTGGAGCGGAACTTTAATTGCTTGGTTATTTGGTTTAGAAAAAAAGAAAAGTGTAGCTGCAATTTCTCTCGGAGTTATTATCGCTGGAATTTTAATTCTTCTTGCGAGTCTTGGAGTTCTTGGATTTTTTCACAGGTGATTTTTTCTTCGGTTTTTTTATAGAAGATTTTATGGACATAAAATCTGTGTAAAATGGAATCTCTTTAATTTTAAAAACCCTTACAGATAGGAACCAAACTCCCACGACGAATATTGTTGAAAAGAAATTCCAGATAAGCATATGAAGAGATTCAAATAAGAAGCTATCAACTAAAAAAGCCATAATGACAATCCTTAAAATATTTATAAAAAATAAACTCATGAAGGAAAATAAAATCAGCTTTATTCTTTTTTTAGTCTCTAGAGGAATTGACATTGCAAGTATAAATAAAAGGAAATAAGCCGCTCCGGCAACACACGCTTTAACAATTTCTAGAAGAGAATCTCCGAAGATAATAATGTTGTTTACTAAAACTGTTTCTCTGAAAAGAGAAAGAATCCAATAAGAAAAATAGAGGGTTGGAAGAGTAAATATTTTATAAAATAAAAAAAGATTTCCTAGTGAAACTAATAAAATTAGAATATATCTTCCTAAAATCTTAAATTCTTTTTTTGAATCCATGGATTACTAAATAAAAAGAGATTAATAAAGTTATTCTTTTGAAGTTGAGGCAGCTACAAACTTCACGAATAGAACGAAGATTATTAAAATAAGGATTATAAAGATTCCAATTGTAAGCCAGAAGGCAAGATTAAATTTAACATCTCCGAATATTGATTTGAAAAGACTTTTCTCTCCCTCTTCAATTTCAACAGTTACCTTTCTTTCCTTCATTGATGCTCCAACAAATGTTTTGATAATGAATTCCTGTTTTCCTGCTTTAATTGGAGTAAATGTTGCAGTGATAGTTTTAGTCTCTCCTTTTGCTAATGCTAGGGAATATCCGCTAGGTGTAACCAAATTTGCCCAGGAAGTATATCCGTCAATAACAACCGCAATATCTCCAGTCTCTCCGTTATTAGTAACATTGATTAGTAAAACTAAATCCTCTCCAACTTTTGTCTCGGTGTCTTCGTCAAGAGCTGCACTAATTATTGGAAGATTTGAATCATCAATTTTACATTGATTTCCCTCAAGTCTAATTGTATAAGTTCCTAATGTTTTAGATTTTCTAAATGTATCTGAACTATCTCTATAATCATAGTCTAAGGTAAGACTAAATTTGTAACTTCCCGTCTGTTTCGTAGGAGAAATAAAATCAAAAGAGATGAATTCGGAATCTCCATCATCTAATTCAAACTCGTGTGAGTCTATATCAATTCCTAAGTTCTGGCTATAAAGATTTACTTTCATTGGTTCATCACTATATCCTAAATCGAAATTATATAATTTAAAAGAGATTTGTGCAGGATCTCCACAGATTAAAACTGAAGGTATTTCCAACTCATCGATTAAAACTTCTTCTTCTACATCTATATCTACAATTTGAAAATCACTGAAACATTCATCATTTTCATTAGTGTATGCCTTAACGAAAAGAGAATATCTTCCTTCTTTCAAATCTGCTGGAAGAGTAAATTCAAAATTAAAATCGGAATCATATCCAGCCTTTATCTTAGCTGATTGTTCCAACTCTCTATCCTCATTTGAAAGTTCTATTGATCTTCCATTTGAATCGAATAATGCCAATCTCACCCTTATAGTTTTAGAAGCTTCTGCTCCATTAAAAACATCATTAACTCTTACTTTCACATTCTTTAGGGGTTCCCAATTCCATTCGTCTCCTGAAGATCTATCTTCTATATCTGCGAAGCTAATAAGAGATCCTTGTTTACCTGCTCTACAGAAATCCTTAGAAATAGATAATGTTCCGGTTCCATTTACCTGATCAGAGATTAAATTAATCCTATTCTCAAATACACCCGCTCTTGAAGAACTAAGTGTTGTTGGAGTTATTTTTATATTATAGTTCGCTGATTTTCCCACCTCTATTGAATTAGGTCCGCTCACTTCAAAACTAAATAATGTACTATTGGGAATTGAAACCAGAACATTACCTAACTTAATATTTCCATTATTTGTTACCTTTATTATTGTACTATTTTCAGATATGGATATTGTTTTAGATTCTATTTGAACGAAATGAAATTCGGTCACATTAACCTTTATATTGAATTGTTCAGAAACTAAATTTTCATCATTATCTTTTGCAGAGATATTAAATTGATAATTATATACCTTAGGATCCTTCTTAAGGGATATGTTGAAATTAACCTTTACTTCTTTTGAAGAATTTAATTCCCCGAGCTCTAACTTTTCGAATGATAATTCTGATGCTGGATTAGTAATATTGACTTGTGTAAAATTTTGCGAAGAATTGATATTTTTTATTGTTATTTCTCCGTTAATAATTTCAGAATTTAACTGATTTAAGTCAGGTTTGAACTCTAAATTCCCAGTAACATTAAAACTAGCTGCACTTCCTAACCCAATTACGAATAAGAATGTAAATAAAAATGCAAGTGTAAATCTAGTTTTGTTTTCCATGCTGTAATTATTGAGTTACAACACCTTTTTAAACCTTTCGTTTTTTGAAATTTTAATTTGGAAATGTTTATAAATAAAAACCCCTCCTATTATATATGGCAAAATCCAGAGAAAACTTAATCGGAGCATATACTTTCCTTATCGGAGTGATTCTTGCAGTAGTTGTAGGAATCTTGCAAAAGACTTTAGGAATTTCTGAAACAAATAGCCTTCCTTATGCAGTCCTGGTAGTCTTAGGAATTTTTATTGGATTCATCAGATTTAGCGATAAAGACTCTTTCAGTTTTTTAATCGCCTCTTTATCTCTAGTAATTGTTAGCGGATTTGGACAGACTGCACTAGTCTACGTTTCTTCAGTTCCAATACTCTCCTCGCTCAGTGCAGTCCTAGCAGCTTTAATGGTAATGTTTGTACCTGCAACCATCATAGTTGCATTAAAATTAGTATTTAGTATTTCTAAAATTTAAAAAATTCTTAAAATTAAAATCTTTCAAGACCATCTGAAGATTTTTTTCTTACCTCTTCAGTTCCCTTTTGAATCTTCGCAAAAGAAGGAACTGCAATAACAGTATTCTCTCCAAATCCCGCAATAGATCCTTCCATTGCCTCAACTGTTTTCTTGATTTTAGAGATAACCCTTTTTAACTCAATAACATCTTTTGACTTAAGAGTTTTAATATCAATAACTGCAATTGTATATCCCTCTCTAAGAGAATTCAAAATAGGATTTATATCCTCATATTCTTTTAATAAAAAAGTTTTAACTAAAACCTTAGAGTCTTTTACTTCTTGTTCTCCTCCAATCTCAATAAATTCGGGAGTTACATCCTCGCTATCTTTCTTTTTTTTGAAAAAATTGAATGCCATATTTATTATTTGTATGAAGACTATTTAAATATTTGGGTACTAAATTATTCTGGTTTCTTTGGAGTGAGTTTTTTCATAACTTCATCTCTCAAAAGTTCTACCTCTTTTGAAAGTTCTTTCTCCTCGCTATCAATGGATTTTAACCTCAACTCAATAAGTTCTTTCTTACGATTTAATTCTTTTGTCAGAGTTTCTTTATCTGTCTTAATAATAATTGCTCCTGCAACAATTTTAGAAACCTCTCCTTCTGATTTATCTAATTCCTTAAGAGCATAATTAACTTCATCCAATTCATACTTAAAATTTCTTTTCTGAAGAATTAATTGTTGAAATTCTTGATCTTTAATCTGAACTTCCTGAATTTTTATCTGAGTTTCTTCATCAAGATTTGAAAAAGGATTTTCAGAAGAATTCATTAGTCTGAACTTACTGTCTTCATTTTAGTTCTTGGTTTATAAAAAATTCTAGAACCGCATTTAGGACAGAGAAACCTTTTATCTAAATCTTCAGATTTTATAGAGCTATTACATTTGAAACATTTATAGACTGCCATTAGATTGAATAAGTGCCTCCTGCAAATTTTTTAGAACATTTGTTACATTTCCAAATACCATTGGAAACTCTTTTTGCTCTTCCCTTACAGAAAGGACATTCTTGCTTTACTCTTTGAACTTTCTCAATAGCTGAAAGTTTCTTTTTAGGTTTTCCATAACCTGCTCCAAATCTTCCTGCCGCGCCGATTTTTTTTAGTTTTATTGCCATTTTGTTTTTTTAATTTCTCGAATTGAAGTATTTGAAACCTTCAAAATGTGAATTTTGGAGGGACAGAAAATTTCTTATTTTCTGTATTCAAATCCGAGTGCTTAGTATCGAACTTTGTTCGATACCCGATGGGGTTATCCGGATTTGAACCGGAATCATAAGGTCCCAAACCTCATAGGCTACCAGGTTACCCCATAACCCCTGAAATATTAGTGGATTCTTTATTTTTAAATCTACTTCTTACCCTTAGGAGCTGCTGGAGCATTTGCTGAAACAGCCTTTTGTGCTTTCTTAGCCTCATCTGCAGCCTTAGCCTCATCTTCAGCTTTCTTTGTAGCATCCTGCTTAGATTTTACAGTTGCGAAATAAGATTTAAGTTCTTGTAATTTTTCTGGAGAGGTCTCTGTTTTTTGCTCACTAATTTCTTTATCATATTTTCCTTGTTTTACCTCTTCAATAATTTCTTGAGGATCCTTGCTCTCTATTAAAAGACCGATAGACATTACACTTCCTAGAACAGATAAGAAAGCTCCTTTGAAATCTTTTGCAAGCATATTAGGATATTTTTGTTTTGTTGCAGAGATTACTTGTTCAATAGAAAGGTTTGCACTTTGCATTTTTAATCTTGCTCCAGATGCAGTCTCAATTCCTGCTTCTTTCTTTAAAATTGCAGAAATAGGAGGAGATAAAACTTTTATTGTAAAATCTTTTGTTTGAGCATCTACATCTAAATTTACTGGAACCTGCATTCCCTTGAAATCTTTTGTAGCCTCGTTTATATCCGAAATAACTTTTCCCATATTAATTCCCATCGGACCTAGTTGTTGAGCTACCGCTGGACCAGGCTTCATTGCCCCGCCATCAACTAATAATTTTATTGTAACCATATAATGAGTTTATGAAAACTATTTTTAAAACTAACTGTTTTCTAAGTCCTCCCTTCTAATAACTCTAACATTATCTATCTTCACTGTAACTGGAATTGGAATAATCGCTCCAAGAAGAGAAACAACAACCTCTCCCTTTGCTTTGTCAACTCTAGTTACTTTTGCTTTTTCCTTCTTGAAAGGTTCGGATATAATTTCCACAATATCGTCTTTTTCTATATTTATATCTGCAATAACTGGTTCTAATAAAGATTTAATTTCGGAATAGACTAATTTTTGAGGAATAATCTTACTAACATATGGAAGATTGAAAGATGCTTCCTCTGCATTCTCTCTATCTTTTGCCTCTAAAAATAAATATCCTCTAAGTCCATGAGGTCGAGCAATTGCATAAACATCTAATTTTTTTGAATGAACTCTGTCAGAAATTAATTCAAATGCTCTTGCTTCTTTATTTGTTGTAACTTTTATAACAAACAAACTAGAATTTTCTTCAATAACCGGTTCTTCTTTTTTTCCTTCTTGTTTAACTTCTGGTTTGATCTCTTCCGGTTTAGATTCTTCAATAACTGGTTTAAGCTCTTCTTTGGCTTCGTTCAGATAGTCAAATTCATCATTGAGTAAACCCATTGTGTTTCACTACGTCTTAAAATTCTAAGAAGTAGTATCTTTGATAAATTTTGATGGTTTAAAAAGGTTTTGATTTTCTTTTGAATAAACCAACAGATTTAAAAAGGATTAATTTATCAGATAGTTGTAGATATTAGTCTAAGTTTCTTAGATTAAGAATTTTGGTGCTGCACACTCGTTTGGTTGAAACGAATGCAGCGTAGACAAAAGGACTGCTAATCCTCAAGTCAATATAACGAAAATGCCTAGAATAAATAGACCGAGATATGGAAGTATGAGGTTTTGGCCTCGAAAGAGAAGTACTAAACTTATTCCTAGTGTTAGCTGGGATGCTATAAAAACTGAAGAAAAAGGTTTGAAAGGATTTATAGGGTATAAGGCTGGAATGGCTTCAGTATATGTTAGAGATAATACTCCAGATTCTATGATGAAAGGAAAAAGAATAACTCTTCCTGTAACACTTGTTGAATGTCCTGAAATGAAAATTTTTTCTGTAAGATTATATAAGGATGATAAAGTAGTAGACGATATTTTAGTTTCCAACGATAAAACTCTAAAAAGAATTCTAAAGGTTTCTAAAAGTTTGAAAAAGATAGAAGATTCTAAAAAAGAATTTGATGATGTGAGAGTTTTAGTTTATCCAGATACTAAGAAATTATTCAAGAAAACCCCAGATATTGCAGAAATAGGACTTGAAGGAACTCTTGAAGAGAAACTTAATTTTATAAAAGAAAAAATTGGAAAAACAATAAAAATTAGCGAAGTTTTCCAAACAAATCTTTTAGATGTTCGAGGAGTTACAACTGGAAGAGGATTTCAAGGACCTGTGAAAAGATTTGGAATTTCTCTAAAAGCACATAAATCCGAAAAAGGACAACGAAGACCCGGAAGTCTGGGACCATGGCATCCTTCAAGAGTAAATTTTAGAACTCCTTTAGCTGGACAAACTGGATACCACACAAGAATTAGTTACAATAATGTTATAATTGAGAGGAAAAACGGATCTGAAGAAAAACAAACCTTGAGACATTATGGAGAGTTGAAAGGAGACTATCTAATTTTAATGGGCTCAGTCCAAGGACCGGCGAAAAGACAACTATTACTAACAAAACCACTAAAAGCAACTAAAAATAAATTAAAAAAAAGTTATGAATTTATTGAAATAAGATGAAAGCAAAAATATATGATAAGGCCGGAAAGGAAATGAAGGAAATAGAACTTCCTAAAAACTTTTCTTCAAAAGTAAGAAAAGACGTTGTTCAAAAAGTTTTCGAATCTCAAAAAAGAGAACAAGCCTACGGGACTAAACCCGGAGCTGGAGCAGGATATTCCGCATCCGGAATTTCTATAAAAAGAAGGAAGGTTTGGAAGACGACTTATGGAAAAGGAATCTCTAGAATTCCAAGAAAGATAATGTCTAGAAGTGGATCTTCATTTAATTGGGTTGGAGCGACAGCAACTAATACTCGAGGAGGAAGAGCTGCACACCCGCCAAGAACTGAAAAGAACCAATTTAAAAAAATAAACAAAAAAGAATTAGCAATTGCAATTAATTCTTGTCTAAGTGCGAGTGTTAGTCCTACCTGGTTAAATAAAACTTATGACGGAAAATTCAATGGAGGGGTAATTGTTTCCGAAGATTTTTTAAAAATTAAATCTAAAGAATTTGTAAAATTCTTAGAAGATGTATTCGGAGAAAATTCTGAACAGGCTCTGAAGAAAAAATATAAAAGAAGTGGAAGAGGTAAATCTCGAGGGAGAAAATACAGAACTAGTGCCGGTTTAACATTTATAATTGGAAAAGATGAAAAAATGAAAATGAATGGAATTGAAATCGTTAATGTTGAGGATTTAACAATTAAAGATTTAACTCTTAATGGAGTTCCAGGAAGAATGGCAATTTATACAGAAAACGCAATAAAGGAGATTCAAGAAATATGGAAAAAATAATTTTAGAAAAAGCAATTTCAACGGAAAAGATAGTTAGAATGATTGAGATAGAAAACCTTCTATGTTTTGAGGTAGATAGAAAAGTTAAGAAAGAAGAAGTTAAAAATGAAGTTGAAAAACTATTTGATGTAAAAGTTGAAAGTGTTAAAACTCTTACGAGAGGAAATAAGAAAAGAGCTTATGTTAAATTAAAACCAGAATTTATTGCAGCAGATATTGCAACTAAAATAGGAATGTTATAATGGGAAAGAGAATAATTTCACAGGCAAGAGGGCATGGAAGTTCAACCTATAGAGTTAGAAGAAAAGCTTTTTCAGTAAAACCAGAATATCCAGGAAAGATAGGAAATGAATTTACTGTTGTAAAACTTATGAGTTCTGCAGGACATAGTGCCCCTATTGCAAAATTAAGAGATAAAGAAGGGAATATATTTTTTAATTTTGCGGCAAGAATGATCTTTGAAGGACAAGAATTAGTATTTGGAGGAAATAGCCTTGGAGACATTTCTAATCTGGATTCATTGAAGACAGGAACAAAAATTTATAATATTGAAAATAATTTTAGAGATGGAGGAAAGTTCGTAAGAACAGGAGGAAATTCTGCAGTAATTTTAGGAAAAGAAGGGAAATTTGTCAAGGTAATGATGCCCTCTAAAAAAGAAAAGTTAATTGATGGGAGATGTAGAGCTACTGTCGGAGAATTAGCTGGACAGGGAAGAGTTGATAAACCAATATTAAAGGCAGGTAAAAAATATCATATTAAAAAGGCTAAATCTAAACTGTGGCCTAGAACCTCTGCAGTGAAGATGAATGCGATTGATCATCCATTTGGTTCTGGAAGAGGAAAGAGACCTAAGAGTAAAATTATTAAACGGTTTGCATCTCCTGGTCAGAAGGTAGGACATCTGAGACCTAGAAGAACAGGGAGGAGGAATAAATAATGGCGGGCGGAATAGTGACAAAGAAGAGAACATTTATGGGAATGGAAAAAGAAGAATTACAAAAATTGACATTAGATGAATTTGCGAAATTAATTCCATCTAGGGAGAGAAGATCTTTATTGAGAAATAAAAAAGTAATAGAGGATTTTATTTACAAAGCAGAGAAGAAAATTGAGAAAGGTAAGATTCCAAAAACACATACTAGGGAGATGGTTATAGTTCCTAAGTTTTTGGATTGGACAATTGGAGTTCATAATGGAAAAGAATTCTCTCAAGTAAGGGTTAGTATAGAAATGGTAGGACATAGGCTTGGAGAATTTGCAATGACGAGAAAATCAGTTAAACACGGAGCGGCAGGAGTAGGAGCTACTAAGGGAAGCGCCTCTCTTTCGGTTAAATAATGGTAGGGAAAAAGATAGCTAAGAAAAAAATTGAAGAGAAGAAAGACAAGGAGGAGATAAAGATGGAGAAAAATAAAGAAATAAAAGTTGAAACTAAAGAAGAAATGAAAAAAGAAAATACTAAAGTTGAAAAAATAGAATCTAAAGAAGAAACTAAAATAGAAGAGAAAGTTGAAACTAAAAAGAAAATTGAAGAGAAGAAATTTGTTCCTAAGGAAAAAGCAGTTGTTAATGGAGTTTCATTGAGAATCAGCCCTAAAGATTCTAAATTTATTTGTAAGGCTATAAAAGGAAAAACTATTGAATTCGGAATTGAATTATTAGAAAAAGTTATAATGAAGAAAGCAGTTATTGAGATGCGAGGAGCAGAAATTCCTCATCGAAAGGGAAAGGGAATTATGTCTGGAAGATACCCAGTTAATGCTTCAAAAGAATTTATTATTCTATTGAAACAATTGAAAGCAAACTCACAAGTTGCAGGTATTGAGAATCCAATAATAAAATTGGCAATGGCCAATAAGGCTTCCGAACCTTTTAAAACAGATAGAAGAAGAGGAAAGAGAACCCATGTTTATATTGAGGCTGTTGAAAAAACTAAATTAATTAAAAAGAAAAAATAAAATGGAAGGAAAAAAATTTGTTAATTTGAGAAAGGGAGAAATGGGAGTTAGGGAATTTATAAAGAAAGAATTTGGAAGAGGAAGAATCTCTAATGTGAAAATTGACTATACTCCTGTCGGAGAAAAAATTACAATTTATACTCATAGACCTGGAATTATCATCGGAAAGAAAGGAGAGTCTATTGAAAGATTAACTATGATCCTGAAAAAGAGATTTAAGATGGAGAATCCTCATGTAGATATTGGAGAAATTGTGACTCCAGATTTAGATGCTCAAATTGTTGCAGACGATATCGCATTATCTCTTGAAAGATTTGGTTCAATAAGATTTAAAGCAATTGCATACAGAGCTCTGACAAAGATAAAGAATGCAGGTGCTATGGGAGGAGAAATTGTTCTTTCTGGGAAGCTTCCTAGCGAGAGATCTAGAACCTGGAGATTTAGATTTGGACATTTGAAAAAAACTGGAGATCAGAGACATATCGTTGGAAGAGCGAGGAGTACTGCTTGTGATAAAATGGGAATTGTAGGAGTTGATGTTAGTATATTAAAGAAAGATGAAAGATTAAATGAACATATTGAAATAACTGAAGAGATTGTTAACAAATTTAAATTAAATTTAGTGGAAGAGAAAGAAATAAAAACTAAATCGAAGAAGAAGGTAAAGAATGGAAAATAAAATTAAAGAATTGAAAATTAGATTATTGAAAGAACCTACTAAACGAAGTGCTATTCGAAGAGAGATAGCCAAACTTCTAACTAAATCAAAGGAGGAAGTTAAAAAATAATGAGTATATGCCCTAATTGCGGTTTACCTTCAGAGGCTTGTGTCTGTCAAGAAATAGCCAAAAAACAACAAGATATAACTATTCAAACTGAAAAGAGAAGGTTTGGAAAGGTTAATACTATTGTTCTTGGCTTGGACGGAGTTAATGCTAAGGAAATAACAAAAAAACTGAAGGAAAGACTTGCTTGTGGAGGTACGGTAAAGGAGAATCATATCGAACTTCAAGGGGAACATAAACTCAATGTTAAAAAAATTCTTTTGGAGGAAGGATTTGAAGAAACTCAAATAAAAATAAAATGAAAAAAGAAATAAAAAAAATGGAAGAGAAAGTAATTTTGAGGGATAAAATAAATCCTCGAGGGAGATTCTTCCAAGGAACTGTGACTAAGAAATTTAACGATAGAGTTGAAATAACTTTTGAAAGATTGTGTTATCTAAGAAAATATGAGAGATATGAAAAGAGAAAAACAAGACTACAGGCAAGAATAGATTCTTCGTTTGAAGATTTAATTTCCGTCGGGGATTATATAGAAATTAGAGAATGCAAACCAATAAGTAAAAATATACATTTTGTAGTAACTAAAAAAATAAGGAGTTTAAACAATGAAAGCAATTAGTGCAAAAGCAACAAGAGGATTAAATATTGGAAGTATCTTAGATGCTTGTGATAATAGTGGAGCAAGAATTGTAAAGATAGTTTCCGTAATGAGGGCTCATACAAGAAAAGGAAGACAGACTCCTGCAAGAATTGGAGATTATGTAAAAGTCTCGGTTCGAAAGGGAGATCCGAAGATGAAGGGAGAGGTATTTGATGCGGTTATTGTCAGACAGAAAAAACCTTGGAGAAGACTTTCAGGAGAGAGAGTTTGTTTCTCAGATAATGCAGTTGTTTTATTGAAAGATGGAAAAGGAAATCCAAAGGGAACGCAAATTAAAGGTCCTATTGCTAGGGAAATTCAAGAAAGATGGAATGAGGTTTCGAAGCTTGCTTCGATTGTTTATTAAGATGAGACAAATATTTTCTACTAATTGGAAATCAAGTAAGCAACCTAGAAGGCAGAGAAAATACTTACACAATCTTCCATTACATCTGAAGCAAAAACAAATGGGATCTTGTCTTGATAAAGAGCTTAGAAAAAAATACGGAATTAGAACTCTTGAGGTCAAGAAGGGAGACGAAGTTTTAATCCTTAGAGGTAAATTTAAAAAGAAAACAGGCAAAATAATAAAAGTAAATAGAGTTAAGAATAAAGTTTCTATTGAAGGATTAAATGTTACTAAAAAGGATGGAAATAAAGTTCCAGTATTGTTTCACCCTTCTAAGATAAAGATCATTAAATTGAATGATGAAGATAAAAAACGATTAAAAAGATCAAATAAAATAAAGGAAAAAGAAAATGCACCGAAAGATAACTGAAATGCCTAGAGAATGGCCGTTGGCTAGAAAAGGAAAGAAATATTTAGCTAGGGCTAGTGACAGGAGCATAGATAGTCTTCCAATTTTATTTGCTCTAAGAGACATTCTAGGAGTTGTACAAACAAAAAGAGAGGCAAGAAAGGTCTGTCTTAATGGAGATATCAAAATAAACGGAATTATCAGAAAAGATGAACAATTTCCACTCAAATTAAGAGATGTTTTAGAAATAGAAAAAATGAAAAAAACCTATGTTTTAAGACAGAAGGGAAAAAGATTTGTTTTGGAGGAGGAAAATATAAATAGTAAAATTTCTAAAATTATAGGGAAAAGAATTCTTTCGGGAAAAAAGATTCAAGCTAATCTAGATGACGGAACGAATAAAATTTTGAAAGACAAATTTTCTAGAGGAGATAGTTTAGTTGTAGAATTTGGGAAGAAAGATTCCATTAAAATAATTCCACTTGGAAAGAATTCTAAAGTAGAAATTATTGGAGGAAAGCATATTGGAAAAGTTGGGATGATTGTTGGAACTGAGATGGAAAAGGAGAAAGAGGTTTTTAAAATTAAATTGGATAAGGAGAAAGAAATTCTTTTGAGAGAAGAATTTTTACTTGCAATATAATGGAAGAAAATAATATGAGAAAAATAAGAATTGAAAGAGTCGTTTTAAATGTTGGAGGAACCGAAGATAAGCTAAAGAAGGGAGAAATTTTAATTGGAAAGATTAGTGGAGCAAAACCTACAAGAGTAAAGGCCAAAAAAAGAATTCCTACTTGGGGAGTTAGACCCGGACTAGAAGTTGGAGTTAAGGTAACTCTTAGAGGGAAATCTGCTGAAGAGTTATTAAAGAATGTTTTGATGGGTGTAGAGAATACTTTGAAGGAAAAACAAATTCAAGAAAATTTTATTTCATTCGGAATAAAGGAGTATATTGAAATTCCTAAGGTGGAATACATTAGAGAGGTAGGAATTATGGGCTTTGAAGTTAGTGTTATCTTTGCTAGGGCTGGAAAAAGAGTAAAATTAAGAAAGATAAAAAGAGGAAAGGTTAGGAGAAATGATATCTCTCCAGAAGAGATAATTCAATTTATGGAAACTAATTTTCAAACTAAAATTATCAGGAGGAAAAAATGAGTGCTAGTGATTGGAGAAAGATTACAAAACAATTAAGGAATAAACCAGCTGTTTTGAAAAAGTTCTTGAAACACAATAAACCAAAGGATAGGAAATTTGGAATTGCAGCTAAGAAGTGTGAAAACTGCGGAAGATTTGGCGCAAGAGTCGGACAATATGGGACTAACCTTTGTAGACATTGTTTTAGAGAATTAGCTCCTCAACTAGGATTTAAGAAATATAGTTAAAATGGCACAAGATATAATTTCAGATGCATTGAATAATATAATGAATATTAGAAGAGTAGAGAAGAAAGAAGTTAGAATTAAGAAGATCTCTAAAGTTTTGATAAGTCTTTTAGAAATGATGAAAGAAGATGGTTATTTGGATTTTGAAATTGTTGAAGGAAAAAAACCGGAAGTAATTGTGAGGATTATAAAGTTAAATGAATGTAGGGCTGTCAAACCTAGATACAGTGTCGGGGTAGAAGGCATAGATAAATATGTAAGAAGGTTTTTACCTTCTAGAAATTTTGGTACTTTAATCGTTTCTACAAATAAAGGATTATTGAGACAGAAGGAAGCTTATGAGAAAAATATTGGAGGATGCTTATTAGCATATTATTACTAATGGCTGAAATAAATAGAGAAATTGAAATCGGAGAAGGAATTCAGGTGGAACTTAGAGATAATGTAGTATTTTTGAAATTAGATGGAAAAGAAATAAGTAAGGAACTTCCTTCATCTAATAAATTAAGGATGGAAATAAAAGATAATAATATAATTATTAGTGGAAAGAAAACTAGTAGAAGAGAAAGTGCCGTTGCGGGAACTATTGAAGCTCACATAAGAAATTTAATGAAAGGATTAGTGGAAGAATATGTTTACAAATTGGAAATTTGCAATGTTCACTTTCCTATGAATGTAAAACACGAAGGAAATAAAATAGTCATAAAAAACTTTTTAGGAGAAAAGAGGGATAGAATTTCTATT
>CAZHYK010000003.1:19079-22905 GCA_964536715.1 Candidatus Woesearchaeota archaeon
TTGAAAAGAAAACAAGTTTGGAGAAAAGCAAAAGGCGGAGGAAGTAAGATAAAGAGAAAGGAACGAGGATACCCTGCTAGACCTACAATTGGTTGGGGTTCTGATAAGAAGATTAGAAATTTAATTAATGGAGAGAAATTTATAAGAATAGAAAAAATATCTCAATTGGAAACTATTAAAAAAGGTGAGGCGATAATGATTGCTTCCTTAGGAAAAAAGAAAAGAGAAGAAATTATTAAACTTGCTGAGGAGAAAGGAATTAAAATTTTAAATAGGTATAAGAAAAATGAATCTAAACAATAAAAAAATATTAGCTGCGAAAGTGCTTAAAGTAGGAGTTGGAAGGGTTTACTTTAATCCGGATAATTTAAAGGAAATTCAAGAAGCAATAACACGACAAGATATCTTAGATTTGGTTGAGAAGGGATTTATAACAGTTAAAGAAATTAAGGGAAGGAAGAAAATTGTAAAAAGAAAAAATAGAAGGGGAACTGGAAAAATAAAGAAGGTTGTTAATAAAAGAAAGAAGGAATATGTGACTCTTACTCGAAGATTAAGAAAGCATGTTAAGACTCTTAAGAAAAGAGGACAAATTGATTCTGAGAAGAATCTAGAGATTAGAAGAAAAATTAGAGCAAGTAAGTTTAAAAGTAAAAGACATCTTATTGAGAGTGAGGCATTGAAATGAGCTTAAGAACAATAAAACGAAGAAGAAGAGAATATAGAACTGACTATAAGGCTAGAATGGCATTATTGAAATCTCCGTTAGATAGAATTGTTATTCGAAGAACAAATAGATATATGATCTTGCAACAAATTAAGAGTAATCAATCTCAAGATAAGATTTTACTGACGGTAAATTCAAGAGATTTGTTGAAATATGGTTGGGATGAAAAATCTGCTGGAAGTTTAAAATCAATAAGTGCAGCATATTTGAGTGGAATAATGATGGCTAAAAAGATCGGAAAGGGAAAATTTATTGTAGACATAGGTTTAGCTAAAAATCAAAAAGGAGGAAGAATATATGCTGTGGTTAAGGGATTGATTGATGGAGGATTGGAAATTTCCGCTAGTGAAGATATTTTTCCAAGTGAGGAAAGAATATCTGGAGAACATTTAAAGGAAGACTTAAAAAAGATTATTAAAAAAGTAAGGGAGAATATTGAAAATGGAAAATAAAGAAAATGTAAAGGAGCTAACTGCAGAAGAAGCGGCTAAGGAGATGGAAAAAATTGTTGAAGAGAAAGAGAAAGAAGTTGAAGAGAGAGAAAAGAAAGAAACTATTGAGAAGGAAGAAAAGAAAGATCGAGAGACTATTGAGAAGGAAGAGAGACTTGGAAGATGGATTCCTAAAACTCAACTAGGAAAAGATGTTTTGGCTGGAAAACTGAAAAATATAGATGAAGTCCTTGATTCTGGGAGAAAAATTATGGAGGATGAAATTGTAGATTATCTTTTAAATGTTAGAACAGAACTATTGAATATTGGACAGGCAAAAGGAAAGTTTGGGGGAGGAAAAAGGAGAGGATGGAGACAAACTCAGAAAAAAACTAAGGAAGGAAATAAACTTACATTTTCGGTAATGGCAGTTGTTGGAGATGAAAATGGACATATAGGTTTAGGGTTTGGAAGAGCTTCTGAAACATTTCCAGCTAAGGAAAAAGCGATTAGGAAGGCTAAAATGAATCTAATTAGAATACGAAGAGGATGTGCTAGTTATGATTGTTTATGTAAGGAATCTCATAGTATTCCTGCAATAGCTAGAGGAAAATGTTCTTCTTACGAGATTATCTTAAAACCTGCTCCTCAGGGGACAGGATTAGTAGTTGGAGATGAGGTTAAAAAAATATTGAGACTTGCAGGAATTAAAGATGTTTATGGAAAGAGTTTTGGAAAATCTAGAACTACTCTCAATGTTGGAAAGGCATGTATTGAAGCTTTAGAAAATTTAAATAGGATGGAATTAAGATGATAGCAATAATAAGAATTCACGGAAGAGTAGATGTTCCCCAAGATATTGAAGAAACTTTGAAGAGATTGAGGATTTATAAAAAACTTAATTGTACATTTATTGATGAAAATGATAAAGTTAAGATAGGAATGTTGAAGAAAGTTAAAGATTATGTTATGTATGGTTCGGTAAGTGATGAATTTGTTGAAAAAGTGATTGAGGCTAGGGGAGAACTTTTGGATAAAACTAAAAAATCTAAGAAGACTAAAGAGAATATTAAGCCTTGGATGAAATTACATCCGCCTAGAGGAGGATTTAGAAAGAGTACAAAATTACAGGTACCTAAGGGGATCCTTGGAAGGCATGAAGACATATCTAAAATTATGGAGAGGATGTTATGAAATTGAAAAAAAGAACTATTAGATCTAGATTGAGAGGATCTAGAACTGCAGGTTATGGATTTAGACAGAAACATAAGGGTCATGGAAATAAAGGAGGATTTGGAAAATCTGGAACTGGAAAGAGAGCAAGTCATAACAGACAGAGAGCTATGATGTGGGCAGAGAAAGAAGGATTTAAATCTTATCTTGGAAAAAGTGGAATGGCTTCAGCTTCAACAGCAAAGAAAAAAACATTTCAAATAAATCTTAGTGATATTCAGAGAAATTATGAAGGAAATAAAATTGAGTTAAAAAAATACAAAATCCTTGGAAGGGGGGATGGATTTAAGGCAGAAATTTATGCTAGAGAGGCTTCCAAGACTGCAATAGAAAAAATGGAAAAGGTAGGTGGAAAGATTATCTTAAATTCTGAGAAGATTGATGAGAAAAAATCTGTTGAGAATAAAACCAAATAGTTTATAAACCAAAATCTAATAATTAATCTATGGCGTTTGCGGATATAATAAAAAATTTGCCCGAGGTGAGAAAACCTATTGAAAAAAAATTAAGTTTTAATGTTAAACTTAAATGGACTTTGATAATTCTTGTAGGATTTTTTATACTTGCAAATATACCTTTGTTTGGTCTTGCGAGTACGGCACTCTCAAGATTTGAATATCTCGCTATTCTTTTGGGAACTGATTTTGGTTCAATTATTTCCTTAGGTATCGGTCCTATCGTTATGGGCTCTATTATTTTGCAATTGCTTTCAGGAGTTCAGATTATTAAAATTGATTTGAAGAGTGAGGAAGGAAAAAGATTTTACCAGGGATTGAATAAACTTCTTGCTTTCGCTTTTGTAATATTTGAGGCAATAATTTATGTTCTTATGAAAGGTTTAGAAGCAAGTCCGGGATTAGAAGGACTGGTAATTCTCCAATTATGTATTGGAGGTTTCTTGATTATCTTTATGGATGAGGTTGTCCAGAAATATGGATTTGGTTCTGGAGTTTCCTTATTCATTGCAGCAGGTATTGGATGGAGATTATTTGCTCAACTATTTCAGTTTATGAATCCTCAGGGAGGAATTGAATTAAGTGGAAGAATCTTGGTATTTTTTCAGAGTATCGCTCAAGGAAATCCGACGGGAGCGGCACTGGCTCTTGCGGCAATTGTTGTAACAATAGTTTTATTTTTAGTAGTTGTCTGGGCTCAATCTCTTAAAGTAGAAATTCCATTAGCATTCGATAGGGTTAGGGGGTATGGAATAAAATGGCCCTTGCCATTTTTCTATGCTGGAGTTATTCCGGTAATTTTAGTTTCAGCACTTACTGCGAACTTACAATTGTTTGGGAGTTTGTTAGAAAATGTTCTTGGACATCCTACGTTTTTAGGAGGATTTGTTAATGGAGTTCCTCAATCTGGACTTGCGTTTTGGTTGCATTATACTCCTTGGTTGGATGCTATTGTTACTGGAAGTTTTAGAAATATTTAT
>CAZHYK010000003.1:23005-26241 GCA_964536715.1 Candidatus Woesearchaeota archaeon
ATTATGGTCTTATATCAATTCTATCAAAATATTGCTCAGCAACATGCGGTAGATATGAATCCGGCTTTAGCAGGATTCTTTAAAGGAATGTAATAATGATGTATGAATTAGTTAATTTTATGAAAGAATATCCTAAACCCTCAATTATAGTTATGTCTATTTTAGTTTCTCTAGTCTCTACAATAATTACAAAATATACTACTGATCAGAAGGTGATGAAGAGTATTAAAGATCGACAGAAGGAAATTCAAACAGAGATAAAAACGAATAAACTTAGTCCAACAGATAAGAGATATATGGAACTTCAAAGTGAACGTTTAGAGTTAACTGGAAAAATGTTTAAGAATAGTTTTAAACCGATGTTTATTACGATGATTCCTTTCCTGTTACTGCTTAGTTGGTTAAGAGGGATCTTTGTTCCGTTAATGGGAAATAAATGGATTTGGTATTATTTAATTCCGAGTCTGTTTGTGAGTAGTCTTTGGAGAAAGTTGTTTAAAGTTGTTTAGAAATATTTCTTAGATTTATCTTTGCAAGTTTTACAAATTTGTTGTAGGGAGTTATCCCAGATTCTGAAATTATTCCGTTGACAGATCTTCCTTTTAATTTACTAAATGCGGGATTCATTGGAAAGATTAGGGGATGTCTTTCATCCCAAACTTCTTTTCCACTTCGCTTTTCCAAAACTACTTTATTAGCAAACTTTAGGGAAAATCCTACAGAGTAACAAGGAACGTTGTATAAGTTTGCAATTTTAACTAGTGTTGAAGTCCCAATTTTATTGAATATGTACTTTCTTGAATAGGCATCCGCTCCGAAGAAAAATATATCGCAGTGTTGGAGATATTGTTCTGCAGCTAGGTCAGGCATAATTATAACTTTTATTCCGGCATTGGCTAGAGCTCTTGCAGTTTTTCTTCCCTGTAATAAAGGTTCAACTTCGGTAGTGTAGACTGTGAAATTTCTTCCCTTTCTTTTTGCATATTTTAACATTTCTACGACGGAAGAGGAATGACAGTGAGAAAATATTTTCATGTCGTTTTTAATTAAATTATATCCGTTTCTATTGATCGCTCTTTGTGAAGAATCCATATATCTTAAAAGATTTTTTGCCGTTTTTTTTACATCTTTTGAATTTTCTAAAATTTTTATAAAGTTTTGTAAGAGGGGTTCTGTGGGCCTTGTAGATAGAATTTTTTTTGAATGAATTTTTGTAGGAAAAAGGGAATATGCTTCTATTCCGGCTCTAGCGATTGCATTTGCTCCTTGTATTTTTACAGATTTTATTTCAGAAATAATTTTATTGAATTTTTTTTCATCTGAAGATAGTTTTTTTGGGATACTCTTTTTTTTCATAATATTCTTAGTAAGTTCATATATAAAAAGCTTTTGAGTATAGAAATACTTTTAAGAGAGAAGATATTATTTTAGATATGAACAAAAATATTTCAGAATACGGGTATAGAATTTCTCTTAGGGAGGATGAAATTTGTGAGATAAGGAGGTATGAATTTCCAGGACTGGGAAGTTGTATTAGATATCATTTACTGGGAAAGAATAAAGATATCAAAATTTCTTCAGAGAGATTAGACTTGGATAAAATTGATCTTGTAGTTGATGAACATAGAAGAATTAGAGTCTCTGGAGAGAAAAATCATACTTTGATAGGATTTCTTGAATAAAACAAGAGTTTATAAATTAAGAAAATTATAAATTTTTATGATAGGTAGAATAGTATCTTTAAAGAGGGTGATGAAGAGGCCGTGGGAGATGGGCTATATAGGATTTATATATTCTTCAATAGCAATAATTCTGACAAGCTTTGTATTTGCAAATGATTCAGTTCTGAATCAGTATTCTGGAATTTTATTAGTTTTGTTTACCCTTATTTGTTGCCTTCCGTATATGTATCAAATTTTGAGGCAAGAAGAGGGGAAGGGTTTTGAAATCTCTAGTCAGGGAAGATTAATTAGGGAACATAGTAAGGCTGTGCATGCTCTTATGTGGTTATTTCTTGGACTTGTTGTAGGATTTAGTATTTGGTATTTAATACTTCCCTCGCTAGGAGCAAATTCTCATAATAGTTTTGATGCACAGATAAAAACTTTCTGTATGATTAATAGTCCTCATCAGTATGAAAATTGTTTAGGGCAGTATGGATTGATTAGTGGTAAGGCAACAAGTGGAGAGCATTTATTAGGAATTTTTGCAAATAACCTTTATGTCTTGATGTTTACTTTAGTCTTCTCTTTGATATTTGGTGCGGGAGCGATATTTATTTTAATTTGGAATGCCTCGGTAATTGCGGCAGCTATAGGGATGTTTGCTGAAAATATTTCTAGACTTCATCTAGGACTTTTAAGATACTTAGTTCACGGACTTCCAGAAATTAGCGCATATTTTATTGCGGCTCTTGCTGGGGGAATAGTTTCTGTCTCGGTAATGAGAAAGGATTTGAGAGGGGAGAGACTTTGGATAATTTTACAAGATGCAATTATTTTAGTTATTGTTGCGGTTTTGATTTTAATTGCTTCGGCATTCTTAGAAGTTTATTTTACTCCGTTGTTGTTCAAATAGTTGCGAAAAGAATTTAAAGAATGAAATATTTAGATATCTATGAAAACATTTGTTTGTTCAAATTGTAGATATAAAACTAGGAAAGAATTTCTTCCCGAGAGTTGTAATTATTGTGGTAAAAAAGATGTGATGAAAGAGATAGAAAGTGCAGATAAGATTGTGGGACTTATTGATTAAATTTTTAAATAGAGTTTTTCTTTAGAGTTTATGGAATTGATACCTATAGCGATTGTTTTTGTAGGATTTATTATTTGTCTAGTTTCTTTGAAATTTTGGATTAGAAAATGTAGGGAGATTGGATTGGTTTGGGAGGATATGAATAAGCATAAATCTCCGAAGAATGTTGCTGCTTCGGGAGGACTTATTGTAGTGTTTAGTTTTTTATTAATCGTTTTATTTTATGTGGCTTTTAGGACGATGTTTAGAGATGTTGATAGGGTTACAATAAACTTACTTAGTATTTTGATTGTTGTTTTGATTGCCGGATTTGTGGGTTTTGTTGATGATATGTTAGGTTGGAAAACTAGGGGACTTTCTTCAAGAGTTAGAATTTTTTTAGTACTTCTTTCGGCAATTCCTTTGATGGTTATTAATGCTGGAGATAGTTTGATGAATGTTCCTTTTTTTGGAGTTGTTAATTTTGGAATTTTTTATGCTCT
>CAZHYK010000003.1:26341-29065 GCA_964536715.1 Candidatus Woesearchaeota archaeon
TCAATTTGGTTTTTGAGTAAATTTAAGAAGAAGGTTTTTGAGAGAGATGTTGTTTTATTTATCTATTTTATAGAGCTTGTCTTTATTGGAATAGGATTTTTAATGTTAGGTTAGATTATTTGTTAATATATTCTAGTATTTCTTTTTTAAATAACTCAAAATCAGATAATTTTTCCGAGAGTATTTCATATACTTGTTCATCATCTACAACACCGTATTTATGAACTAGAATATTTCTAAAACCTTTCATCTCTATAGAAATTGAAGCTAAGTCTTTTGAAATTATTTTTTTAGCACATAGGTTTGATATTATGTCTTCTTCGTCTGAGGGAATTGTAATTTTAAGAGAAGAGCCAATTATGTAATAAATGTCAATCATAACTTCCAGAGAGATTTGAAGTAATCTTTCGCAGGCTCTTCTTTTTTCAGAATCTTCTATATACTCATTTAGGTTTGAAGGAAGAATATCTTCTAATTCTCCGATGTAAGAGTCTAGTTCTCTAATCTTTGACAAAATTCTTTTCTTATCCATTTAGAGTTTCCTCCAGAAAATAATCATACATTTTTTTATAAAAACCAAATTCTTTTATTGTCTCTACAGCTAGGTTATAGAGCTTTTTATAAGACTTCATTAGAAGAATTTTATGTTTTTTCAAGATTCTCTGTCTTATATACAGAGGGAGTTGTTGAAATATTTGAACATCTATTTTATCTGAAGAATAGTATTTTAGTTTCTTTTTAGACATTTCTAAATTTGAATATTTTTTATCTAGAAAGAGGCAAATGTCTATATCTCTTCCTTTTTTTTCTAGGGAAGAACCGAAGAGAGCTACGGCTATAACTTGTTTATCTTTTTTAGCTTGCTCTATTAGTTTATCTAATTTATATTTCATAGTTTTTTTAGGGAAGGGAACTATTTAAATCTTAATGATTAGATTTTTAAATGGGAATTTGTAATAGTTTATATGGTTAAAAAAGAAAGTTCTGATGAAATTGAGGTTGGAAAGTTTGTAATGAATGTTTTGAAGAATAAATATTTTCAGTGGAGTGTTACAATTATTTTATTCTTATTAATTCTTTATTCTTCAACTGCCTTGAGACTTGGAAATTTGAATGTTTTGAAGAGTCAGGTTGATGAAGGAGTTTATCTTTCTAATGATTTGGACTCTATGTTATTTTATAGGCAGGCAGAGACTAGGATGGAGCTAGGATATTGGCCCGAGTATGACGAGATGAGAAGCCCAGGATATAATACTCCTTGGATTAGGGAGTTGATCAATGATGTATTGATTTGGAATTATAAGGTTTTGAATTTTTTTGATTCTTCTATAAATTTTAATTATGCCTCTACAGTTTCTGCTCCAATATTTTTTGCGATTGGTTTAATTTTATTTTTTATACTTTCTTTGTTATTAACGAAATCTAAAATTGGGAGTTTGGCGGCTGTAACATTTTTAGCTTATGCTCCAGGATTTTTATTTAGGAGTATTGCAGGATTTTATGATCACGATCATCTAGGAGTTTTTACACTTTTTGCGGTTATGATTATTGGAGTTTTGAGTTTTAGATATTTTGAAAGAAACTACAAAAATTTAGTGATTTGGGGAATTATTTTAGGATTTTTTACCTCGTTGATGTTATATAGTTGGGGAGGGGGAATTACTTTCTTGCTAGTATTTTTGCCTCTTGCATTTTTATTACACTATTTATTTAACGTGGAAAATAAGGAGAGATTTGTTCTATTTTATTTGATTTGGTTTGTTACTTCAATCGTATTTACTCCAATTTTGGGAATGAAGGCTGGACAGATGTATGATAGATTTTTAGATTCTCAGGGAATTTTAGTTTTATTTGTTTTAGGGTTTTCAATTATTGATATGTTAATTTATAGGTTTAAAGATAGATTGAAATTTTTGAATGAAAAATATTTGCACGGATATTCTTTTGGAGTTACAGCTATTTTAGGTTCTATTGGATTATTTGTTATTGGAAAGAATCCGGTTAGATTATTTAATAAGGCATGGGCTACATTGATTTATCCGTTCTTTGGAGAGTTTGGAGATAGGCTTGGATCTACGGTTGCGGAGAATGCGCAACCCTATCTCGTTGATTTGATTAATCAGAATGGAAAGATTTTGTTTTGGTTATTTTTGATTGGGATGGTGGTAATTTCAATTAATTTTGTAAAGAATTCTAGGAGTTTAAAAAATAAATTTATTCTTGCTTCCTCAATTATTGCTTTACTTTTCGCAATTTTAATTTCTAGGATTTCTCCAGATCATACCTTAAATGGAGAGAATTTTATTAGTCAGACAATTTATCTTTTAGGAGGTTTAATTTTCTTAGGAGCTATAGGTTATGTTTATATGAGAGAGAAATTTAAGATAGATATTGAATTAATATTCTTATTTTCCGTTGCTTTGACTACAGTTGTAAATGCGAGAGCGGCTATTAGAAGTTTCTTTTTAATTACTCCTTTTATTGCCTTGATTGCAGGATATTTTATCGCAGAATTAGTTAAAAAATTGGAGATTGAAAATGAGTAGTTTGAAACAGATTGTAAAAGAGTTGGAATCTGTGAAGAGTATAGAGGCGATTTATTTATTTGGGAGTGTTGCGACTGGGAAGGCAAATTTAAATTCAGATATTGATGTTTGCATTATTGGAAATTTGACAGAGAGTGAAAAGAATTCGGCTTGGCGAAAATTTGATGAGAAATATGAT
>CAZHYK010000004.1:0-3533 GCA_964536715.1 Candidatus Woesearchaeota archaeon
GATTAGTTAACTTTTTCTTTTTTTGAGAGAGAAAGTTAGAAGATTATTTAGAATAAATCGGTAGAGTTTATTTTTCTTTCTCCATTAACCATTTCCAAACTGGTTTAACAATAATTTTCTTTTCAATGGTAATGAAAGATAGTTTTCATTAGTAATGAAAGGTATAACTTGTTTAACCAATTCTTTCCTTAATATTATATTCTAAACTGTTAATAAGTTTTAGTGCCTTTTTATCAAAAGTTAATTTATACATATTATAGTCCTAGAATTTTTTTAGCCTCATCTTCTGTGTAAAATTCTCCTTTCTTTATTCTTTCTCTTGCCTCCTTGATCTCCAAGATTGTTTTCTGAGATAATTTAGGTTCAGTCTCGCAGGTTTTTGCAATGTGAATAAGTTTTCTAACTAATTCATCATAACTTTCACTCTTATATTGTTTAAATCCATCTAATTTCTCTTTCGTTAGTTTATCTATTCTAATTGTAGTTTCCATATACATTTGTATACAAAAGTAGATTATTTAAACCTTTCTTTCTCTCTGTTAAATTCAGCCTTTATCAAGCATTTCCCCTTTTTTATTTTTCGTTTTGATTAGACCTCTAATCTCTCTTTCAAAATAATTAACTAGTCCATCATCACCAGTTTCCTCTGCCTGTTCTTGCTTTCTTCTATGAAATTCTATTTGTCTTTCTAGGGATTCTATCCCTTTTGCTAGTCGTTTTTTACGCTTTGTCATATTTTAGTATTTGCTTTTCTAAGAAATTAAGCAATTTTAAACTTTCGTCTTTTTTGAGAATATAACTCTCTTTCTTGTCTAATTTAACTCCTTGATATATCTTATAGAGTTTTCCAAAGTTTAAACCTTCAGAAGTTAGGAAGGATTTGAATCCGATTTTTGTACTTGGTAATTTTTTTAACAAACAAGAAATTATATAGAATCCTCTTAGTCGTAAAATTAAAGAGTAGATGCTGTTCTCGTCTAAGGTTTCATCTAAGTTAAAGAGACTTTTGTTTATTTTTAGAATTCTTTTTGAGGAGTCTATATAAGATTTAATCGCTTTCTTGTTGAAATCTTGACGCAATAAATTATCAAGGAGGGGTTTATTTAAAATTGTCTTTGCCTCTAAGAGCATCGGAAGAATATTTAATGGATTATTTTTTATTGCAGATTCAACAGATTTGAGAGGATAGATAGAGACATTATACTTTCCGAGGACAATACTCTTCTTAATAGTATTTGAGATTGCGATGATGTCTATATCACTTTCCACATCCTGTTCTTTTCTAGCATAACTTCCAAATAGATAAATTCCGATAATGTCTTCTAAAAAAGGATCTAATATTTCTAAGCTATCTTTCTTAATATTGATTGGTTTCTCAACTAGTTTTACCTCTACATATCCATTCAACCACTCTTTCGGAAGAAGAACTCCCGCAGAGTTTCCGACTCTTATTGTATTCCTAAATAGCTGTTTTTCCATGTTATAACTATGTTATAACTACTTATAAATCTTTCTTTTAAGAATGTGTTTATTCTAATAATTTTAGGACATTTGGGAAATAAATCTTACTATTATTAAACTCAATGTTAATTTTAGTAAGATTTTGGAAAAATAGAGAAATTATATAATTTCTTAAATTTTACTATTTTAAAATTAAAATAAATCTTTAAAAAGAAAATATTGCAAATTTCATTTATGAAATTTGAGAGATTCGCATTTGTGTTCTTTTTGTTAGGGATATTTCTAGTTGGAAGTGTTTTAGCTGATATTAATAAGGGAGAGGTTGAGTGGACTAATGTTCCTGCAAACGGATGTAGAAGTTTTGAAAATGAAACTCACTCCGGACAGGTTTGTGCCGAGTTTAATGGAACGGGATGGAATACAAATATTACTGGAATAAATATTTCTAGCGAGGAACCTTTTGGACCTTTACTTGGATTTGTCTCTGTAAGTGAAGCAACACAAAAAGACTACAACATCCAAGAAATAGATGTAACTGCTCAAATGGCTGCAACGGAGTATTGGGCAGAAATAGAATTGAATACTTCCAATGATAATCTAAAGATTGATTTTGGAGATGTTGAGAAAGGAAATATTTATGCTCAAAAATACAAAATTAAGGCAAGGGGAAATATCGACATAAGAGTTACACCTACTTTGAGAAATCAAAATGATAATATATTTTCAAATATCGTTTTAGGAATAACCCCTGGTGGAACTCATAAGAAAATAGGAGAATTTAGCCTTATATACAATCTTACTCAAAATAAAAGTAATTGGATGGTATTAAATTCTGCAGGACTTAGAAATTTCAGTACAACAAATCAAGGAGAGCATAGTATAAAACTAGATCTAAAAAACTTTGAAGGAATAATCCCCTTTGACGAAGAAAGAAATAATACAATAAAATTCTTAATAACTCCAATTTGGAACGAGAATGCAGGAAGAAGAATTGATTAGTCCTAAATATTCCTATGAAAAAACTGATTATTTTTTTGATTTTAATTTTCTTAATAATGGACTTTTCTTCTGCAATAAAAATATCTCCGACACAACAAAAAATTGTGATGAAACAATATGAAACTAAGTGTGTGAATATTTGGGTTTTGCCTTATGAAAATTATTTGGTGAGTTCTAAATGGGCGATTAATGGAAAAGGAGATTTGTCAAAATATGATTTAACGAAAGAAAAAATAAAATTAGACTTTAATTATAGTTCCTCTTCAGACGGAAAATATGAATTTTGTTTTAGTCCAAATAGTGAAGGAATTTTATCAGGGATTATTTATTTCTATTCAGAAGATTCAATGGTTGAAATTGGAAGTTGGATTGATTTGGAGGTTGAAGGAATTCCATTTACCGAAGAGATTGAAAGAAAAATAGTTTCCCTGACAGGAAATTCTATAAAGGATATTGAAGGAAAAGAAATTGCGTTAGGAGGAATTTTTGTTTTGCTTTTAGTTGTTTTGGTTTTTGTGGTTTTCTTTGTTAGGGGAAACGCCCGAGGGAAGATTTGAACTCCCGACCCCGTCCTTAGGAGGGACGTGCTCTATCCAGGCTGAGCTACCCGGGCTTAAAAATCTTAAGAAACATTCATTTAAAAGAACTTCTTTTTAATGTGGGAGGGAGTCCTAAAAAACTTCTTTAAAGTTTTTGGGAACCTCGCTAATTAGTTTTTCTTTATTAGGAGGAACTTTCTTTTTTCTAAAAAGAAAGGAGTTCATTGAAGTGATTCGAACCTTTTCGAATCCTTTTTAATGTGGGAGAGAGGATTCGAACCCCCGAAGGCATAAGCCACAGGATCTTAAGTCCTGCCCGTTTGACCGCTCCGGCACTCCCACGTATAGTTTTAACTTATTTCTTCCTTTTAAAAGTTTGTTTTATCAAATAGTAAGATTTAAAATAGCCTAAAATTGTTATTATCTTATGCGTGGATAGTTCAGTGGTAGAATGCTAGCCTTCCAAGCTTGTGACCCGGGTTCGAATCCCGGTCCGCGCATTTTTTGGTATTCTCACCCTTCGGTTCTCATTGA
>CAZHYK010000004.1:3633-20857 GCA_964536715.1 Candidatus Woesearchaeota archaeon
TTTCTGGGACTTCAACTTTTTAAGATTGAAGTGTTCGAATCCCGGTCCGCGCATTTTTTGGTATTCTCACCCTTCGGTTCTCATTGAAACGAACCTACAGGCTCAGAAAATTTATTATTTTCTGGGACTTCAACTTTTTAAGATTGAAGTGTTCGAATCCCGGTCCGCGCATTCTCCTAAACCCTTAAAAAGCCTAATTTTATTATAACTCTATGGTAAATTTTTCAAAAATCTACGATAAACATTATAAAAAAATAGTGATAATTCCTTTGTTGATATTCCTATTTTCAATAATTTATTTAGTTAATTTTTACAATGCAAATGGAGATATTATGCATAGAGATGTTTCTTTGACCGGGGGAACAAGTATTACCCTCTTTGGAGATTACTCTTCAAGAGAAATTTCAGAAATTTTATCTCCTCATTTTAGTGATGTTTCTATTTCAGTTATTTCAGATAACCTTGGAAAGAATTCGGGAGTGATTATTCTTATTGCTAAAGAAACTCCGGAAAGTATTGTAAAAATTTTAGAAGAAGGCTTAGAGATTGAATTGGATGAAGAAAATTCTAGTGTTGAATTTACCGGAGATGCTCTAGGTTCAGGATTCTATACCCAACTTACAAGAGCATTAATTTTTGCATTTGTTCTAATGTCCGGAGTTGTATTCTTTGCATTTGGGAAAAATAATAAAGCTAAAATTTACAGTACAATGTTAACATTAATTGCAGCGAAGCTGACTTTTCCAACAGATAATCTTCTAGGGATTTTAATCTTTATTGGAGCAATCTCTCTCTTAATTTATGGATTTGTTCTATTCAAAAATAAGAAAGAAATGATTTATTTAAGTCTGGTATTTTTAATTTTTGTAGGGTTGTATTTTTATCCATATTATTTAGCTATGATTCCAGTAGTTCTTGCACTCATTGTAATCTTTGCAACTTTTAGTATTCCTAGTATCTCTATTGTATTTTTTGGATTTACAAATATTATTGCTTCGTTAAGTATTGTAAATCTTCTTGGAATGAGAATTTCTTCTGCAGGAATTATTGCATTTTTAATGTTGGTTGGATATTCTGTAGATACAAATATTTTACTAACTACGAAAGCATTGAGAAGAAAAGAGTCTGTAAATAAATCTATTTGGAGAGCATTTAAAACTGGTGCAATGATGACTGCAACCTCCATGTTAGCCGTAGGTATAGCTTTAATCTTCCTATATAGGTTTGAGAGTATTTTTAATCAGATATTTTTAATTATATTATTGGGACTTGGATTCGATTTGGTAAATACGTGGGTAGGAAATGGAGGAGTAATTAAATGGTATTTGGAGAAGAAAAAATGAAATTGACTTGGAAAATTTGGTTAATGATATTTGTATTAATCTTGTCTATTGTTTCAATAGTTTCTATCCCCCCTAAATTTTTAGAAAGAGGAGTTAGAATTTCTAATGTGGAAAAGAATTCTAGTGTTTATGAAATGGGTTTGAGAAGGGATATGGTTATCCGAGAGATTAACGGGATTAAAATAAATGACTTGGAAGATTTTGGAAATGCTATTAACTCTTTAATGGATTCAGAATGGGATGAACAAAGGATAGATATTGGAACAAAAAAAGAAACATTTTTAGGAATAGTTTCAAGAAATTTTAGTGAGGAATTTCAGGTTGAAGAGATACAAAAAACTAGATTGAATACTGGTTTAGATATTAGAGGAGGTTTGAGAATTTTAATTAGTGCGGAGGATGAAATTATTTCTCAAAAGGATTTAGAAGATATCATTGAGATAACTGAGCAGAGATTAAATGCCTATGGACTTTCAGATGTCGTTGTGAGACCAAGATCGGATACTTCGGGAAATAATTATATGGCAATTGAGATTGCAGGATCCTCTCCTGCAGATATTGAAAATTTAATTGCACAACAAGGAAAATTTGAGGCAAAAATTGGAGACGATATAATTTTCATTGGAGGAGATAAAGATATTACTTACGTTGGAACAACCGGGCAAGATGCAGGAATTTATTCCTGTAATAATTATGCAGACGGATATGCATGTGAGTTTAGGTTTGTAATTTACCTTTCTGAAATTGCAGCGCAGAGGCAGGCAGATGTTACTAGGAACCTATCTCTGAATGTTAGCTCCGGAGGACAATATTTAGAAAAACAGTTAGATCTTTATGTAGATGATAATATCTTAGATTCATTAAATATTGGAAAAGATCTTCAAGGAAGAGTTGTAACTACAATTCAGATTTCTGGAAGTGGAACCGGAACGAGTGAAAAAGAGGCATATGCTAATGCTCAAGAAAGTATGAAAAAACTTCAAACTATTTTGAAAACAGGAAGTTTGCCTTATAAATTAAAGATTGAAAAAATAGATAGAATTTCTGCAAATCTTGGACAAGATTTTACTAAGACAATTTTAATTACGGGAGTACTTGCAACGGCAGGAGTTTTCCTTTTAGTTTTTATTAGATATAGGAAAATTAAACTTTCTCTTCTAGTTTTGAGTACAATGTTTGCTGAAACTTTAGCAGTATTAGGCGTTGCTTCTTTGATTGGATGGAATATTGATTTGGCAGGAATTGCCGGAATTATTGCAGCGATTGGAACAGGAATAGATGATCAGATTGTTATGATTGATGAATCTATGAATCATGAAGATGATGAAAGAGGACTCTCATTCAAAAGGAAGATTAAAGCTGCATTTGTAATCATCCTCACATCCTATGCTACAACTGTAGCATCACTTCTTCCGTTGATGAGTGCTGGAGCAGGACTTTTGGCAGGATTTGCAACAACAACCTTAATCGGAGTTACTACTGGAGTTTTAATCACAAGACCTGCATTTGGAGATTTGCTTGCAATGATTAAAAAAGATTAAATGGAACCATTACATCATATTATTTATAGTATCTTGTTTTCAATAATTTTATTTTTGACAGGATTTAACTCTATTAAAATTTTTTTATTTCTTTTTTCCGCGATTGTTTTAATTGATTTAGACCATGTTTTATTATTTATTTTTAAGAAAAAAAGTATAAACCCTTTTAAGTTTTGGAGATGGTCATATGAAAAAAAAGATAGATGGGATAAAATTTCCTTTAAAGAGAAAGAGAAATATAAAAAACCAATCTACATTTTTCATAACATTGAATTTCTTTCAATATTAATTTTAATTTCCAGATTTATACCTTATACAAATATTATCTTGTATGGATTTATATTCCATCTCTTCTTAGATGCTATCTATAATCTTCAACATAGAGAAGAGAAATTCTCAAAAGTTTCTCTAATTTATACACTAGTAAAGAATAAAAAGAGAGAAGAGTTTAGATAGTTATGTTTTCAACCTTAAAAAAAAGAGCATTTGGAATAACAAATAGGATTTTGAGAAGAGATTTTTCAGGAAATACCGGACTTGCTTTAAAAAATTCTTTAGTTAGTTTCCTAACGAGTTCATTCTCTAAACTCGGTTCAATAATTTTTGTCTATTTAATTATGATGAGATATCTTTCTCAGGAAGTATTCGGACTTTATTCTTTAACACTTTCAACTATTTTATTATTTTCCGGTCTTGCAGATTTAGGAATTGGAAATGCCTTAGTTCATTTTGTTTCTAAAAATGGGAGACAATCTAAAGGATATATTAAATATTTATTCAAAATTAGGCTTATTACAACTTCTATTGGAGGAATTGGATTGATAGTTATAGGATATTTCTTATCAAAATTTTACTATAATCAACCTATATTTTTAGGAATTCTTGCGGGAGCGTTTTATCTTCTCTCCATAAATCTATTAGGATTTTTTATAGGAATTTTTCAGGGAGAAAATAACTTTAAGGTACCTTTGTTAAAAGAAATAATTTTCCAAATTAGTAGAATTATCCTTGTTGCTTTAGCTATTTATTTAACAAATTCTAAGAATACTGAAATTTTAATTTTTTGGATAATAATAGCTTTAGGAATTTCAACTATAATTTCATGTATATTCTTATTTCCCGATTTGAAAAAATATAATGGAGAATTAAATGGAAAAGATAAGATTAGGATCAAAAGATATATTGTTCCTCTTTCTGCAAGTGTCCTATCAGGATTATTTTTTGGATATATAGATACATTTATGTTGGGAAGATATGTCTTACCTGAATTTATTGCATATTATAATGCAGCATTTTCATTGATAGTTTCTGCAGTAGTATTTATTTCATTTTCTGCAGTTCTTTTTCCTATATTTTCTAAGATTGATAAAAAGAGATTGGATATTGCCTTGAATAAATCTATTTTGATTACATTTTTCTTGGGATTGTTTGCAATGATTTTTACAATAGGAATCAGTCCTTATTTAATCAAAATTATTGGATTTGTAACGGGGAGGGATTATACGAACTCTTTGATAGTTCTAAAAATTCTTTCTATAATTCTTTTAGTAGATCCATTGATTGGAATATTAAGCACTTATTACTATTCCATTGGGAAACCTAAAAAAGTGATGAAATCCGTTATTATTTCTACAATTGTAAATATTGTACTGAATCTTGTTTTAATAAAGTACTTTCTTCAATTTGAAATGATTAAGGCCGTTTGGGGAGTTTCGATTGCAACGGTCATCAGTAAACTTGCTTATTTAGGATTGCTATTTAGTAAAAAATCGGATAAATAGAACTAAGGTTAACTTAGTTAGGAGAAAAATTATAAATTAGTCCTAAAGAGGATTGAATAAACTGAAAAATAGGCTAAAAGTTCGTATAATGTATCTTATGTGAACCCCTTTAGAGTCCAATTTAGAGCAATATTTTTAACTATCTGAGGAATTATATGGCTTCCTGAGAATTGATTATGTAGATTCTGAGATAATTTTCTAAGAATTAAGTAATCTTCACAAGTGAATAAATTTTAATTTAGGTCGACTTAGTTAAAGATTGAAATATATATGAAAGAAATAATATAAAATTTCATATATTGTAATAGTTCTGAAAAGCTAGATAATAAAAAATGAACTTAGGTTGGCTTAGTTACAGATCTGAAAATAATATATAAAAATCCTAAAATAGATATATTATATAAATTAGATATAAAATTAAACTTTTTAAAAAAATAAGAAAAGTAAAAAATGAACTTAGGTTGGCTTAGTTAAATAAACTATTTTCCAAATAGAGCCATTACGATACTTAGTATAGTTCCTACGATCACTATCCAACCTGCTACAGCAGTTATAATTGCTGGAATGATTGGCTCTAATGTTAAGATACTGTTAGCCATTCCTGCCCCTACTGAAAGGGAAACTAGGGCTCCGACAATTCCTGCAATTATAGCTGTAAAGCTATATGTAGGTTGAGTTTTTGTAGTTGTTTTTTTTGCCATTTTACCTCCTTTATTTTTTAGAATAAAATAGTTTAGATATTAAAATACTAAATAAAATAAATAATATTGTTCCAACAACTAATGTAAATAAAATTATGTTTTGAAAAATGCCTAAAAGGAATATGTTCTCTGTTTGAAATTCGATTGATTTTAAGGAATTTAGAGAACATAATGACCAAAAGGATTCAGAGTTTATAGGTATTGGAATAACTCTACATGGTAAGATTGGAGCTAAGAAAAAAAGTAAAATAGTTATTAATGTACTCATTCCAGAGATAAGAAAAACATTTCTAAACTTCATAGTATTTATTAGAATCTATTCTTTAAAAAGATTTTGATTATTAAAATCTAGATCCCCTATTAAATAGAATAGGACGATTCTCTTGTGAACTAGGATTTTTGTTTAGATTTGATAAGATTAATTAAAAAATTGTAATTAATGTTGTTGTATAAACGGCTGTTTATGGCTGTTTGGGAATTTGTTTGGTTGTTTGGACAATGTCATCTAAAAAACGAGCTGTTTGTGTAAATTTCGGATAATGATAAATTTATTTATTTTTATCGTCGGTAATTCTTGCTGTTTATTGTTTGGACAAACAAGCATAAACATAAACAATGACTTATTTTGTTGTCCAAACAGCAGCAAAATAGGAAGATTTATAAATAAAGATCTATTAAAAATATTAGAATGTTTAAATTTTTTAGAACAAAAAAAGAGGTAAAGAGAATTGAAGAAGAATCTAAAAGATCCTTTGAAAATATTAAAAATGATTTTTCTAAGGTGGGTAAATGGATTCAACATTTAGACGATAAAACTACGAATAATGATCTAGAGATGTTAGATATTAAACAACAGCTAAATCTAATTATAGAGGACTTAGAAGAGTTAAAAGAGGCATTTTCACTGTTTGGACGACCATTGTCCAAACAAACAACACATACTGTTTATAAACAAACAAACAATGTTGATGTCCAAACAGCTGTCCAAACAGCTGTCCAAACAAGCATTTTAAGTAACCTAACTACAAGTGAAAGAGCGATTGTAATGGCCTTGATGTACTCTTCAGGAGAAGATATGAAATTGAGCTATGAAGATCTTGCAGCGATGTTGAATAAGGATAAAAGCACAATAAGGGGTCAAATAAATGCCATAAAACAGAAAAGTGAGAGTTTAATTAAGGAATCTAGGGAGTTAAATGGCAAAAAAAGGTTATATATACCTGAAGAGATAGCTCAATTAATATTGAAAACTGTAAAAGTGAGGGTTAAAAAGGGTAAAAAAGAGAAGAAAACAGATAAAAAGTGAGTTAAAAAGATAAAATATACCCTATATTAAAAAAGTGAGTAATTTACAAAAAAGAAAAGGTAATATTTAACTCGGAATAAAGATAAACAAGCTCAAATATGTGAGATTTGAGGTTAAAAAGAGAGAATAGAAGATAATCAGAGAGTTGTAAAATGTATTCGGTTAACCGAATAAAGATATTTTTATAATTCTCTTAGTTTTATTAAAGTTTGTAAGGAGACTATATTTTTAAAATTATCGTCGATATGTAGTCTAATTGTCTTGTTATTCATCCTACTTTTATTCAAGGGAATTCCTTTCTGGATTAATCTATTTACATAGTCTCTTATTGAAGATTCTGTAAGATTTAGGTGATTTGCGATGAGCTTATATGTGATCTCGTCTATCTCTCGCTCCTCTAGAGAATATATTGTAGAGAATACGATCATTTCTTTATTTGTAAGCTTTTTGAATTTTATCCTTATTTCTTTCTTTATATTATCTAGAGAATCTAAGACTAATTTAGCTCTCTCAAATGCTAAAAAAGAATCGTTTGACGTATAATTCTCCTTAATTTGTGTTAAATTGTTGGTCTGTTGGTCTGTTGGTTTGTTTGTTAAATTGTCTGTCGGAACCCCTTCATTTCCTGTGGAAGTGTTGGAAAATGACTGTCGGAACCCCTTCATTTCCTGTGGAAGTGTTGGAAAATGTGTTGGAGTGTCTGTTGAATGTCTAGAAATAAAGGAAGATTGCTGAGATTCCATATTTAAAATTCGATTATTTAGATGATTAATTTCGCTTTTTAGAGAGATTATCTCTTCCTTTATTTTTAGAAAAGCCTCTTTGATTGGATCCATTATTTAATTAGATGAATGATGTTTATAATGTTAATTATAGCAAAAGATGTATATTTAAGAATTTCTTTCAAGAATGTTTTTATAATTTGAATCTTTTTGAGAATTTTTATATATTTTATATGCCTCATTAGATATTCTCCATCTAATTCTTCTCTGATATTTTACTCCCTCTTTGTTTATATTGATTCTTGTAATTAGTTTATCCTTTTCCATTTCAACTAAGAGATTTTTGATGAATTCCTCATCTCTAGCTACTTCTTCGGAAATATTAGAAGTAAACAATTGTTTAGGAAACGAAAAGAATAAAAATGATAGTATCTGTTCCTTTATTCTATCCCTCTTTAGTTTTGAAATTGGTGGCATAGTCAAGCTAATTAAATTAGTTTTAAATATGTTATGATGGAAAATATGATAAATTACGTAACACCGGATGATGGAAAATCTATTAAAAGAATATTAGATCCTTTAGTAGAAGAATGGTTCTTTTCTAGATTTAAAGATTTTTCAAATGCTCAAAAATATGGAGTTATGAATATAAATAATAGAAAAAATATATTGATTAGTGCTCCTACCGGAAGTACTAAGACTTTGACGGCTTTTTTATCTATAATAAATTATCTAGTTCAACTAGCTAGAAAGGAAGAATTAGATAATAGGGTTTATGCAGTTTATTGTTCTCCTTTAAAGGCATTGAGTAATGATATTTATGTAAACTTAGAACAACCACTAGAACAAATTAGAAATATTGCAAATGAAAAGGGAATTAAACTTCAAGAAATAAGAGTTGGATTAAGAACTGGAGATACATCGATTAAAGAAAGAGCTGAAATGGCTAAAAATCTTCCTCATATTTTAGTTACAACTCCTGAGAGTATTGCAATAATTCTTAATAGCCCTAAATTTATTGAAAAATTAAACCTACTAGAATTTATAGTTATTGATGAGATTCACTCACTTGCAGAAAATAAAAGAGGAGTTCATTTATCTCTTAGTTTGGAAAGATTGCAAGAAATAAGTGTTATTCCTCTTACGAGAATAGGTCTTAGTGCTACGGTAGCTCCTTTAGAAAATATAGCTAAGTTCTTAGTTGGAACAGAGAGAGAATGTTTAATTGCTATTGTTGAATCTACTAAAGAAATTGAATTAGATGTTTTAAGTCCTATTAAAAATATACTTGAAATTTCTGAAGAGGGATTGAATAAAAATCTATATAATTTATTAGATAAATTGATACAGAAAAATAAAACAACACTTATTTTTACAAATACTAGGGCAGCTACAGAAAGACTAGTTCATAGATTGAAGGAAGAATTTCCAAAAAAATACAGGGATAATATTGGAGCTCATCACTCCTCTCTTTCAAAAGATCATAGATATGATATTGAAACTAGATTAAGAGAAGGGAAACTGAAGGTTGTTGTTTGTTCTACTTCGTTAGAACTTGGAATTGATATAGGTTTCATAGATCTAGTTATATTACTTGGGAGTCCTAAATCTGTTTCTAAAGCTATTCAAAGAATCGGGCGAGCAGGACATCAACTGCATTCTACTCCTAAAGGAAAATTTATAGTTTCTGATTTTGATGATATGGTTGAATGTAGTGTTATCCTTAAAAATTCTAAAGAAAATATAATTGATGAAGTTCATATCCCTGAAAATTGCCTAGATGTTTTATCTCAACAAATTTTTGGAATGAGTATAAATAAGATTTACAATGTTGAAGATTTATATAAAATAATTAAACAAAGCTATTGTTATAGAGATTTATTAAGGGAGGATTTTCTCGCAGTTTTGTCTTACCTAGCAGGAGAGTATAAAGTTCAAATTAATAATTTATATCCTAAAATATGGTATGATAGAGAAAATAATACTATTGGAAAAAGAGGTAAATTGGCTAGAGTTATTTACCTTACTAATATAGGAACTATACCTGATGAAGGATTTATTAGTGTTCTAGATAGATCTGGAAATATGATTGGAAAGATAGATGAATTATTTCTTGAAAAGATCAAGAAAGGAGATATTTTTGTTTTAGGAGGAAAGAGTTATAAATTTTTATATGTCAGAGGAATGAAAGCAGTTGTTACACCTTCTTCCTCACCTCCTACTATTCCTTCCTGGTTTTCAGAAATTCTTCCACTAAGTTTTACAACAGCAATGGAAATTCAAAAATTTAGAAGAAAGATGGATGAAAAATTTAGAAAAAATAAAAAAGAAGCGGAAATTTTGGAATTTTTAAAAGAATATTGTTATTTGAACGATAGTGCTTCTTTAACTTTATTAGATTATTTTAAAAGACAATGGAAATATTCTAAGATACCTCATGAAAAAAAAATTATAATTGAAACTTATAGATCAGATAAAACCTATATTATATTTCATGGTGTTTTTGGAAGGAGAGTAAATGAGGCATTGAGTCGCTCTTTAGCCTATATTATTGCCTCTGTAAGAAAAAGAGATGTAGAAATAGGAGTAGGAGATAACGGATTTTTTATTACTGGAAAAGAGTTAAATATAGATAGTATAGAGAAAGGATTTAAAAAAATTAAGAAAGAAGATTTGAGGAGAATATTGGAAGAAAGTATTGAAAAGAGTGAAATATTTAAGAGAAGATTTAGACATTGTGCAGGAAGAAGTCTTATGATCTTAAGGAATTATAAAGGAGATAAAAAAAGTGTTGGAAGACAGCAAATGAGCTCTCATTTTTTACTTAGTGCTGTTTTAAAAATTTCTAAAGAATTCCCTATAATTAAGGAAACTAAAAGAGAAATTTTAGAAGATTATATGGATTTAAAAAATACTGAAAAAATTATTGAGCAAGTAAATAAAAATTATATTGAGATTAAAAAAATAGAAAGTAAACTTCCAAGTCCTTTTGCAATTAACTTAATACTTCAATCTCACTCAGATGTAATTAGAATTGAAGATAAAATTGACTTTATTAAAAGAATTTATAAGGAGTTAGAGAGAAATGAAAAATTATGAATTTATATCTAAAAGTATTTATTTTCCTAAAAAAAGGAATTTGATAATCGGAGATTTACATTTTGGATATGAAGAATCTCTTAATAGAAAAGGTGTAGCAATACCTAGGATCCAACTAGATAGTACTATTAAGGATTTAAATTTTATAATTAAAAAAATTAAAAAATTAGATAAGGTTATTTTGTTAGGGGATGTTAGACATTCTTTTAATAAAATAAGTTCTCAAGAAATTGAAGGGCTTAGAAAAATATTTGAATTGTTTAAAATTAAATTTCCTAAAATAGAAATAATTATAATTAAAGGAAATCATGATAATTTATTAAGAATATTATTAAATAAAGAAAAATTAGATAATATAAAATTAGTAGATTATTTTTTAGAAGATAAAATTTTATTTTTCCATGGTGATATTAAATCTTTTAAAAAAATAGAAATTGTAAAGAAAAAAGCTGAAATTTTAGTTATAGGTCATTTTCACCCATCAATAAAATTGAGTGACGGAATAAAAGTAGAAAAATATAAATGCTTTATAGAAGGTAGATTAGATAATAAGAAAATTGTTATTGTCCCTAGCTTTTTTCCATTGATAGAGGGAACTAATATTTTTGAAAATGAAGAATTAGAATCTTACAAGATAAAAGATAAGAGATTATTTGTAATTTCTCCAGATCAAAAAGTCTTAAATTTTGGAAGGATAAATTAGATGCCCAGACCAGGAATCGAACCTGGAGGCCGGTTAAGGCACGGTTTTCGAGACCGTTCGAGTACCATTGTCGCATCTGGGCCTTAATTATTTAGATAAATATAGTTTAAAAAAGTAAGGTTATAAAAATATTTTTAGAATTATTCTTTTTTAGAAATTTCTAATCTTGGAATTTTTATATGTAGAGGTAAATTCATTTCTTCCTCTAATTGAATTGCCTTTATAGACGCTTTTTGCATGATTATATTTAAAATAAGTGATTGAATTTCAGAATCTAAGGATTTATCTTTCCAAGTTTTAAGAATTTCTTTCTGAGTTTTAGCATCTGTTCTTAAGATTATTTCCCCTTCTAAAAGAATATTTGCTAGCTCAGAATATTTAATATTAAATGAAAATTTAACTTTGATAGAATCTTGTTTTAAAAGAGATAGTTCTTGTTTTTCTATAGAAGATATATTTATAGAAGGGGTTATTTGTAATTTTCCCTTGAAATCAGGTTTTTTTTCTATAGATATTTTATTATAAGAAATACCTAATAGTGAAATTTCTCTAGACATTTTTAAATTAAATCTTCTTCACTTACTACTATAAAATCACCCACTGCAATAACAGAATTGTAAGGAATTAAAGCTTCTTTATCTTTAGTTCTTTCTATAGACAAATTCAATGTATATGAAGTGAGATCCTTAAGAATAAGATTTATTAACTCTCCAGTTTTAGTTTCGAATGTTAAATCTTTGATAAAACCCAATCTCTTTCCTTCTTTTGTAACTACTTGTTTACCTATTAAACTCTTGAAAGATCTTTTTTCCATATAGTTATTATTTTGTAGATATTTATAAATGTTTGTATATTTAAGGCTCTATAATTAAATTTTAACTAGAAAATTTGATGAGATAAACTAATCATTAATAAAATAGAAAATATTTTTTAAATTATAAATACTTAAATTTTTTAGAATTAAAAATTAGAATATAGACTCACACCTTAATTTCTAATGGAGATTAGATTAAATAAATTTATTGAATGAAATAATATTTTCAAGGTAGTAAACTTAAATTATATTTATTTTATATTTATTTCATAATTATATTCTAGATAATATATTTTATAAAAATATCTTTATAATAATCATTATATAACATATCTTATTTATTATATATATTATATTATTTATTATATATTATATAAACTCTTTTAAATAAAATAATAAAATAATAGCTAATCAATGAGTTTTTAAATCTTTTTAATAAACTCCATAGGAAATATAGGTGTGAGTGTAATTATTATTCCAGAAGAAGTATAGGTTAAATAACCTCTATTTCTTTTATAATAATCTTTAAATAGTCTGATATTCTTTTAGATATAATAAAATTAATTTTAAAAAAATGGCGATAAAATTAGACAATATATTTAACTCTGCAATAGAAAATTCATTATTTAAAAATAAAAATATATTACAATCAAATTATAATCCTGAATCAATACTTCACAGAGAAAAACAAATAAAATTAGTAGCCTCTATTATGGCTCCTTTATTAAGAGGAGAAAGATGTAGTAATTTATTTTTATATGGTAAAACTGGAACTGGTAAAACTCTTTCAGTTTTATATGTTAAAGATGAAATAGATAAGAGAGCAAAAGATTTAGGGATTAATTTAAAAATAAGATATTTAAATTGTAAGTTAAAAAAAGTATCTGATACAGAGTATAGAATATTAGCTGAATTAATTGAACAATTAGGAGAGTCTGTTCCAGCTACTGGCCTTCCAACACAAGAGGTTTATTCTAGATTTATAGAATTAATAGATAAGGAGAAACAAGTTGTAGTAATATTATTTGATGAAATTGATCATGCTCTAAAGAAAATTTCGGATAGTTTTCTATATACTTTATTAAGGTTAAATTCTGAATTAAGTCAGGCACAAATTTCAATAGTAGGAATTTCAAATGATATAACTTTCTTAGATAATATAGATCCTAGAGTTAGAAGTTCTTTAGGGGAAGAAGAAATATTGTTTCCAACTTATAATGCAATTCAATTACAAGATATACTAAAAGAAAGAGCAAATCTCGCATTTAAGGAAAATGTTGTTAGCGAAGGGGTTATAGCTAAATGCTCTGCTTTAGCTGCTAGAGAACATGGAGATGCTAGAAGAGCATTAGATTTGTTAAGAATTGCAGGAGAGCTTGCGGAGAGAGATGGACAAAAAAATATTACTGAAGAATATTTAGATAAGGCAAATAAAAAAATAGAGAGAGATAAGATTTTAGATTTAGTTGAAACTCAACCTACTCAGTGTATGGTTGTTTTATATTCAATAATTCTATTAACTAATGAATCTAAAAAGGAAGATAAAGGATCTTTTTTTACAGGAGATGTTTTTAATTTATATCAAGATTTATGTAATAAATTAAAATTAGAAATTTTAACTCAGAGAAGAATTTCAGATATAATTGCAGATTTTGATATGTTAGGTTTAATCAATGCAAGAGTGATTTCAAAAGGGAGACATGGAAGAACTAGAGAGATTAAATTATCTATTCCTTCAAATATTTTACCTAAAGTAGAAGAAATATTAAAAGAATCTTTAAATTTGTAATTTAAAATATGGAATTTGATAAAAATGAACAAAACTCAAGAAATATTAAAGCAAACTATAGAAAAAGGATTTCTTTTAGATAAATCTATTTTAGATTATTTAACTTCTTTGGAAAATTTAGAATATAATTTAATTCTTAACTTATTTTTTCATCTAAATTTAGAAAAAAAATTAATTAATAAACAAAATTTAGAAAAAATCTCAAATAATATTTCTAAAAACTTAAAGTTTAAAGAGAATCCTGAATTATTTATTCAATTTTTTAATTTTTTAGAAATTAATTTAGAATTAAATTTAAAAAATGAAGAAAATAAGAAAATAGAATCTAAAAATGAAGATAAAACCTCAAAAAACTTTAAAGTTTTATTTTCTCCAACAATTCTTCCTAAAAAAATCAGTGTCCAAGACTTTGTTTCTCACTTTAGAGCAAGATATAATCAACTTAAATCAGTTTTAATGGAAAAAAATTTAGAAGATTTAAAATCTATAAGAAAAATTGGAAATGAAAGAGGAAATTATTCTATTATTGTTTCTATAATTGACAAAAAAACCACAAAAAATGGAAATATTTTATTAACTGTAGAAGATTTAAATGGAACTGCATCAGTTTTAGCTGCAAAAACCAAAGAAGATGTATTTTTGAAAGCTAGCGAAGTTCTTTTAGATGAAGTTGTTGCATTAAATGTATCTGGAAATAGTGAATTTTTATTTTTAAATGATATTATATATCCAGATACATCAATTTATGAAAAAAAAAGACTTCCAATAGAAGAATCAATTGCATTTATATCGGATATTCATGTAGGATCTAATATGTTTTATGAAAAAAATTTTTTAAAATTTATAAAATGGTTAAATGGAGAGGAGGGAGATGAAGAACAAAGAAAAATTGCTAAAAAAGTTAAATATCTTTTAATAATTGGTGATACAGTGGATGGTGTTGGAGTTTTTCCAGATCAAGAAAAATTTTTAGAATTAAAAGATATAAAACTACAATATAAAAAATTAGCTGAAATTCTTTCATTGATAAGAAAAGATGTAGAGATAATTATTTCTCCTGGACAGCACGATGCAGTCTGGGTTGGTGAGCCTCAACCTATAATTGGAGAAGAATGGGCTCCTGAACTATTCGAAATGGAAAATGTAACCTTAGTTACTAATCCTGCAATGATTGAAATTCAAAATTCTTTTAAGATTTTAATGTATCATGGAGCAAGTATGCATGGAATAATTGAAGAAATTGAAGATATAAGATTAAATTATGGACATAAATCTCCAACAAGAGTTGTAAAGGAAATGTTAAAAAGAAGGCATCTATCTCCAATGCACGGACTTTGTGATTATGTTCCTAATGAAACTCAAGACATGATGGTAATTAATCAAATTCCGGATTTGGTTTGTACAGGAGATCAACATAGGACTGAAATTTCTTCATACAATAATATTTTATTAGTTTCTTCTTCTTGTTGGCAGGCCAAAACTCCATTCGAAGAAAAAGTAGGTAATGAACCTGACCCTTGCAAGGTTCCAATTTATAATTTAAAAACAAGGGAGGTAAAAATCTTAGATTTTTCATCAGATGAGTAAAACCGAAAATTATTTTATAAATCTTTCAAAGGTTGTTAATGAAGAATATAAAATTGCAAATGAAGCAAGGGCGAAAGGATTAGATCCTGTAAACGAGGTTGAGGTTCCTTTAGCAATGTCTCTTGCAGAAAAAACTGTCGGATTAATTTCTACAGTTTATCCTCAATTAAAAGGTTCAAAAATTTCAGAAAGAATTTTAGAGCTTGAAGAGCTCTATGGAAAATTAAATTTTAGAATCTGTTTAAAAATTGCTGAGGAAGTTGCTAAGGAAAAATTTTGTAAATTTTCTAATCTCTTAGAAGCAATAGACGCAGGAGCTAGAATTGGTTTTTCTTATGATACCTTAGGAGTTGTTGCTTCCCCTATTGAAGGTTATACAGGTTTAACTTTAGGAAAGACTAAAGAAGGAAAAGATTATTTTATTGTGAATTTTTCTGGACCTATTAGAAGTGCGGGAACGACTGCTACGTGTAGATTTTTAATGTTAATAGATTATTTAAGAGAGTTATTTGGCTATGCTAAATTTGATCCAGATGAGAATGAAGTCAAAAGATATATTACTGAAAATTTAGATTATCATGAAAGAGTTACTAATTTGCAATATCTTCCTACCGAGGAGGAAATGGAATTCCTAGCAAAATATTTACCTATACAAATTTCAGGAGATCCTACTGAAAAAAAAGAAGTTTCCAATTTCAAAGATTTACCAAGAGTTCCAACAAATTTTATCAGAGGAGGAATGTGTTTATGTTTTTCAGAAGGACTTGCTCAGAAGGCTCAGAAAGCATTAAGATCATTGAAGGAAGCAAAAGAGTCAGGTTTTGAAACTACTGGTTGGGATTATTTAGATGAATATTTAGTTTTACATAAAAAAAGAGAGAAAGGAACTAAAGATACAACTGCTACATATATTAAAGATCTAGTTGCAGGAAGACCTGTTTATGGACACCCTTCTAGGAGTGGAAGTTTTAGAATAAGATATGGGAGAAGTAGAGCGGCAGGATTTTCTGCAACTTCAATTCATCCTGCGACAATGTTTATTTCTAACAAATTTATTTCTAACGGAACTCAGCTTAAAATTGAAAAACCTACTAAAGGATGTATTGTAACAACTTGTGATAGTATAGATGGGCCTATTGTCAAATTGAAAAATGGTTCTGTAAAAAAAGTGGAAAATTTAGAAGAGGCAAAGAAAATTTTTCATAATATCAAGGAAATAATTTATATTGGAGATATGTTATTTCCGCTAGGAGATATATTAAATAGAAATACTAATCTATTAAAATCTGGATATGTTGAAGAATGGTGGAAATTAGAATTAGAAAAGATAGATAAAACAAAATTTAAGGATTTAGATCCTTGGAATATATCTTTAGAAAAAGCAATTGAAATTTCAAAAGAGTATAAGGTTCCTCTCCATCCAAAATATATTTTTTATTGGAGTCAGATAAATATTGAACAATTTTTATCATTACTAAATTGGTTAAAAATTTCTCACTGGAATGAAAAATTAGTTTTACCTTTTACATCTAAAGAAAAGGAAAAATTTGAAGAAGGAAAAAGAGCTTTAGAGCTTTTAGGGGTAGAACACGAGGTTGTTTTAGATAATATTGTTATAAAATATGGAAAGGCTCTTCTATTAAATTTAGGTTCGGATGAAAATAGTTTCAAAGAGAACGTTTCTAAAATTATAGAATCTATTAATGAAGAATCTAAAGATATCCTTTCAATAATTAATCAATTTTCTGAATTTAAAATTAAAGATAAGGCGGGAGATTTTATCGGAGCGAGAATGGGAAGACCTGAAAAAGCGAAGCTCAGAAGATTAACTGGAAGTC
>CAZHYK010000004.1:20957-28695 GCA_964536715.1 Candidatus Woesearchaeota archaeon
GGAGCGAGAATGGGAAGACCTGAAAAAGCGAAGCTCAGAAGATTAACTGGAAGTCCAAATATTTTATTTTCTATTGGAGAGCAGGGAGGAAGATTTAGGAGTTTAAATGAGGCTGTAAATATAGGTTATGTGAAATCAGATTTTCCTTTATATCATTGTGAAAAATGTAATAAAGATAGCTCTTATAAACAATGTCCAATTTGTTCTGAAGAATCTAAAAAACAATTTTATTGTAGAGAATGTGGAAAAAATTTAGATAAAAAATGTTCTATTCATGAATTTTCTTCAGATCATCAACATAGAAAATTTGAGATTAAGGAGTTATTTGATAGTGCAGTTTCCAATTTAGATATTGAAGTGCCTTCTTTAATAAAAGGAGTTAGGGGAATGAGTAGTGATTCAAAAGAAGTTGAAAGAATTGAAAAAGGAATTTTAAGAGCTAAACATAATCTCGCAGTAAATAAAGATGGGACTATAAGGTATGATGGGACTGAAATTCCTTTAACACATTTTAAACCAATTGAGATTGGAACTTCGATAGAAAAATTAAGAGAATTAGGTTATACTGAAGATTCTTTCGGAAGAAAACTAGTTGATGAAAACCAAATTGTAAATCTTATGCCTCATGACATTCTTTTACCTTCCTGTCCTGAAACTGCAGATGAAAAAGCAGATATTGTTTTTATGAATATTGCTAATTTTATTGATGATTTATTAGAGAAATTTTACAAACTTCCAAGATATTATAATTTAAAATCTAGGGAGGATTTAATTGGAAAATTAGTTGCTTGTATGTCGCCTCATAATTGTGCAGGAGTTATTGGAAGAATTATAGGGTTTTCAAAATTACAAGGTTTGGTTGCTAGTCCATTTATGCATGCAGCAATGAGAAGAGATTGTGATGGAGATGAGGCAGCTGTGATGTTATTAATGGATGTTTTATTAAATTTCTCGATGAAATTTTTACCTTCACATAGAGGAGGAACTCAGGATGCTCCATTAGTTTTAAATGCAAGAATTCAGGAGGGAGAGGTAGATGATCAGATTTTAGATTTTGAAACTTGTTGGAATTATCCTTTGGAACTTTATCAATTATCTGAGGAAAGAAAACACTCTTCTGAGGTAAATATTGAAACTGTTAAGAGTTTTCTAGAGGAGGGAAAAAATTCTTTTGAGAATATGGGTTATACTCATGATAGTTCAAATATTCATTCTGGAGTTTTTAATTCTTCATATAAGTCTCTTCCTTCTATGAGAGAAAAAGTTTTAGGACAGATGGAGCTGGCAAATAAACTTCGTTCGGTAGATGAAGCAGATGTTGCAAGACTTGTTATTGAAAGACATTTCATTAGAGATATTAGAGGAAATTTAAGAAAGTTTTCACATCAACAATTTAGATGTGTTAAGTGTAATGAGAAATATAGGAGGCCTCCGTTAGTTGGAGTTTGTAAGTGCGGAGGAAAAATTATTTTTACAATTTCGGAAGGTTCTATTAAGAAATATTTAGATCCTGCAATGGAACTTGCAGAGAATTATGCAATTCCTCCTTATACAAAACAATCTTTAGAGCTTGCTAAATTATATATTGAGAGTATTTTTGGTAGGGAGACAGAGAAGCAGGTTGATTTGAATAAGTGGTTTTAGAGAGAAGTTATTTTTTAAGTAAATTTCTATTTTTAATCTTTAGGATATTCTTCATAACTTTTTATTAATTCCTTAGGATTTCTTATATCTTTTTCAGGGTTTTTTTTATCCTTAAAACTATAAGAAGGATGATATCCTATATAGATTTCAATTTTTTCGTCTATTTCCTTTATTCTATTTATTAGATTTTTATCTTTATCTTTCGATAAAATATTTTCAAATTTTTTACTTTGGAATAAGATTATATCTGGATTAAATTCTTTAATTTCTTTCAATAAAAAATCTTTTTCAAAAGATTTGTTTAAATATATTCTATCATTTCCTCCAAATTTCTTATCTCTATCTTTAGTAACAAATTTATAATAATTTGTTAAGGAAATATAATGAAGAGGATTCTCAATATTCAGAATACTTTTTATATTTCCTTCGTTTTTTACTACATTATATATCTTTTTTAACACATTTAGAATATTTTTTATATTTCCTTCGTTTTTTACTACATTATATATATTTTTTAACACTCCTTGACATGTTTCTTTGTTCCCTATTTTCTCCCAAAAGCTTTTTTCTAAATCTGGACTTTCTTCTAGAAAATAAAGGGCTAAAAAATAAGTTCCTGCAATATGAGGGTTATACTTTCCATTTTTTTCTCCTCCTATATCTTCTCGTCGTTCTTTAAATGATTTAATTCCATCTTTTTTTTCATCAGACCCTATATCTAATCCAATAACTAAAATTTTAGGAACTCCTTTTGAACCATACTTAGATCCTATATAGGGATAGGTAGGAAATTTTTTTAACTTTCCGGCTTTTTTATATTCTTCAAATTTTTCATAGTTATTCAAAACTCCTGTTTTTTCGTCTATTTCGAATTTCTTAAATAAATCCTCATATAATTCTTTTAATTTATTTTCTAAATTCTCTTGAATATTTGCATTATCACCCATGAATTAATCAAATATATTAACTTTAAATATTCTCCTAAAAAGGCAAATAGAATAAAATTGTTGGAATCATTAAACATCCCATTAGGAAACCTTTTCTAACATTCATGTAAGAGGCACTAAGTCCTAGGATTGTTGAAGTGAGAAGAACTAAAACTCCTGTGAAACCTGAAATTAGTAAGATTACAAAGATTAGAAAAATAATAATTATTTTAGAGAGTTTTTCATAGTTTACTTTTTCTACAAATCTTGCGAAACCTTTAGAAAGTTTTATCGTTACAAATATTGAGATTATTGCAGTAATAATTATTGTTCCACAAATTAGTAAAAGTTGTGAGAAATTTATTTTTGTAATTTCTGAAATCGCTCCTGCTAGACCGGTTCTCTTCTTTCCAGTAAGATATAAGATTAAAAATGAAACTGCGAGAACTAGTGTGTTTGTACTTCCTATTAAAACTAGAAAAGATTTAGGTTTCATTTCTCCCATAATTTCAGAACCAATAATTGCAGATTGACTTGCTCCCATACCTGGAAGAAATGAACAAATAGGAGAGGTAATTGTAGTTGCAATTGTTGGTTTTCTAATTGATTTCCAATTTATTTTTATTTCTTTAGTTTGTTGAGGAGGAATTTCAGAATTTGAAGAGATAGAATAAATTAGAGTTGAAGTTCCAAAAAGTCCAGTAAGTAAAGGAAGTAAGGGTTGATTTATATTTAGATTAGTACTAGCAATTCCTAAAAATCCTGCAAGAATAAAAATAATTAAAGCTTTTGATTTAGATTCTTTCTCTCTTCCTACTAAAAAAATACAGGCCCAAATTAAAAAGAAAGCCATCATCTTTCCAAAGAAATCTTCTACAAGAGGAATTACAAAAAAGAAGATAGGAGCAAGGAATAAGAATAAAATTACTGCAATTGAAGAACCTATTACGGTATAAATTATTGCTTCGTGTCCTTTACCCTCTAAAAGCATTTTATGTCCGGGAAGTACAGAAAGGGAAGTTTCTTCGCTAGGGGCTCCGAGATAGATAGAGGGAATAGCATCTACAAAAGTGTTTGTTAAACCCATTGAAACTATTAAAACTATAATTGCTTCCTGAGGAGCAATTTTTAATAAAAATCCGAGAGAGGAAATTAAAAATATTGAAATTAAATTTGTATGAATTCCAGGAATTAGTCCTGTGAAAATTCCAAGACAGATCCCTAAGATTAAAGCAATTAACAGTTCAAGCATGTTATTTTATTAGCAATTATCTCTCCTCCATTTTGAATTGAACCATAAATTTTAACTTCAGAACCCTCGTTGAATTTTAATTCTCTATCAAATAAAATTATTTCTTCAGATTTATTTTCTAACGAAATTCTTATAGGGTAGTTTCCAGAAACTTTTTTTATTTTTCCAATAATTGTTGGTTTTTGAAATTCTGTTAAAAATAATAATGTAAAAATTAGAAGAATAGCCAGCGCAAGAAATAATCTTTCTTTATTCATTTTAGTTTAGTGCAATCTCTATAATATCTTTATCTTTTAGAATATGATTTATTCTAACACTCTGTCCAGGAAATTTTGAAGAAGGTCCCCAGACTTTTGCAAATCTTAATTTCTTTTTGAAATTTTTTGAAATTTTTTCTGCAGCATTTCCTAGTGTAGATCCTTCTTTTAGAATCATAGGTTCTTTTGAAGGTTCTTTTTTTGGTTCTTTAGAATAAACTCTTATTACTGGAAAGCTTTCAAATATTTTTCTTTTTATTTTTTCAAGTTCTTCTAAATTTAAATTTTCTTCAAATAGGAAATATTCATATTGTTTAAATTTAGATTTTAGATTTGCTTCAAGTTTTCTTCTCTCATCAATTGAAAGGAGATCTATTTTAGAAAGAACTAAAATTATTTTTGCTTTTGTTTTTCCTATTTCTTGGATTGAATCTTCAATATCCTTTATATTCTCTAAAACTAATAATATAGTATCTGTTGTGTGTAAAATTCCCTTATCCGTATTTGGAAAGGAAGGAGTATCAATAATTTGAATTTTTATATCTTCAAAATTTATAGTTCCTAGAGTGTTTTCAGAAGTTGCATGAGGATAATCAGTTATCAAGATCTCTTGATTTGTAAGTAGTTTGAAAATCGTAGATTTTCCGGAATTAGGAGGACCAACTAAAATTGCTTGAATATCTGCTTTTCTAATTCCTTGTTGAGTTGATTTCCCAGACTTCTTAGATTTTTCTAAACCTTCTTTTAATTTTTTATATCTTGCTCTTAATTGAGCTCTTAAATTTTCTCCTCCTTTATGAGCGGGAGCAAAAGAAATCATTTTCTCTAAAGCAGTTATTCTTTCCTCAGGAGTTGTGGCCTCGCTATACTCTTTCTCTGCAAATATAAATTCAGGATGTGCATTTACGGCCATATAATCTATTGTAAAATCCTATTTATAAAACTTAACTCATTCAATAGATTTTTAATCTATTTTATTTTTGATTTAATATGAAACTAGGAGTTTTATTTTCTGGAGGAAAGGATTCAGTTCATTCAGCTTGGCTTATGAAAAAAGGAAGTCATGAGCTTTCTTGTTTAATTTCTATTTTTTCCAAGAATCAAGATAGTTATATGTTCCATACTCCCGCAATTGAGTTGACAAAAAAACAGGCAGAACTTATGAAAATTCCTTTGTTAATTCAGGAAACAGAAGGAGAAAAGGAAATTGAATTAAATGATTTAGAAAGAGTTTTGAATAGGGCGAAAGAAGATTTTCAAATTGAAGGAATTGTTAGCGGGGCAATAGAAAGTAATTATCAGAAAGAGAGAATTGAAAAAATTTGTAAAAAATTAAATTTGAAATGTTTTAGTCCTCTTTGGAAAAAAAATCAGATTGAAATTTTAGAGAATCTAATTCAAGAAAAATTTAGAATAGTAATTTCAGCGGTTGCAGGATATCCTTTAGATAAGAGTTGGATTGGAAGAGAGATTGATAATAAATTTATAGAAGAGATGAAATTACTTAGAGAAAAATATAATTTAAACCCTTCAGGAGAGGGGGGAGAGTTTGAGAGTTTAGTTTTAGATTGTCCTTTATTTAGTGAAAAATTAGATGTAAAAATTATTGAAATTATCGGAGAAAAAAATAGTTGGAGAGGAATTTTTAATTAAATTTTAAGAATTGTTTTCTATTATTTATCTTCTTGAATATATTAAAACTAATTATAAATAATAAGTTGATTAATATGATCATTATCCAATTAATTATTGGAAGAGGGTAGATATTGAATATGTTGCTTAGAGGAGTGTAGATAATCGTGAATATAGAAATTAAGGCTACAATAACTCCTCCGATAAGATATTTATTTGAAATAAGTGTCTTAAAGCTTACTCCATTTTCAAATGAAAGAAAATTATAGGCTCCGATAACTTCTAAGAACAAGAGGGTTGCCAGGGCAGTTGTTCTCGCTTCAAGATAACTTTGTCCCAGGACATTTAAGGAGATAAAATAAACTCCTAGTGTCATGATAGTCATAACTATTCCGGCAATGGATGTGAATGCCCAGTGGTGTTTAGTCATTAGATCTTGATCTTTTAGAGGTTTCTCAAGCATAATTTCTTTTGAAGAAGGAGTAAATGCAAAGCTCATTGCAGGAAGGGTGTCGGTTGCAAGGTTTATGAAAAGTACCTGTAGAGCTAATAAGAATGGAATTTGCCACCCTAATAATGGAGAGAGTAAGGAGGCGATAAAGAGAACTGCAAGTTCGGCATAATTTGTAGAGAGTTGATATGAGATAGATTCCCTAACATTTTTTAAGATTGTTCTTCCCTCTTCTATCGCATGAACTATCGTTGCAAAATTATCGTCTTTCAAAACCAAATCTGCAACCTCTCTTGAAACATCAGTTCCAGTTATTCCCATTGCTACTCCAACATGGGCTTCTTTCAAAGCAGGAGCATCATTTACTCCATCGCCAGTCATTGTAACAATCTCTCCATTAAGCTTTAGAGCCCTGACGATTTTTAATTTATGCTCGGGTTTTACCCTCGCAAAAACCTTAATTTCAGTTACTATTTTTGAAAGCTCTTCTTCTGACATTCCTTCCAACTCTTCGCCTAAGATTGCTTTTCCATTAATTCCAATTTGGTTTGCGATTGAGATTGCAGTATCTTTACTATCTCCGGTTACAATTTTTACCTCAATTCCCGCTCTTAAACACATCTCAACAGCATCTTTGATTTCTTCTCTCGGAGAGTCTTCCATTGCTGCAATTCCTAGGAATACGGAGTCATTAGGATCTAATTTTCCATTAGTAGAAATTTTGAATGAAAGTCCGATTGTCCTTAAAGAGTCTAGTGCGAAGGAAGAATTTTGTTTTATCAATCTCTCTTTTTCTCTAGTTGTTAATCTGAAAATTCCATTGTCTCTTAGAATGTGGGAGCAATGATTAATTATATATTCTGGAGCTCCTTTGGAATAAATTATTTTTTCTTTATTTGAATTTCTTACAAGAACACTCATGATTTTTCTTTCGGAACTAAACGGGATTTCATGAATTCTTTTTTCTAAAATATTTCTTTTATGTAAATTTGCTCTTTCTGCAGCAATAGCGAGAGCAATTTCTGTAGAATTTCCTATGGCGTTATAATCTTCGGATCCTTCTAACTCTTCAACAAGACTATCATTACAGATAACTCCTGCAAGTAATAATTTTTTCAGAGTAGGTTCTTTCTCTATGTTTACTTTTTCATTATCTAGATATATATCTCCTTTTAGACTATAGCCAATTCCATCGAGATCGTAGATTCTTTTATTAGCAAGTATTTTTTTAACTGCCATCTCTCCCTTTGTTATAGTTCCGGTTTTGTCTGAACAAATTACTGTAGTTCCTCCAAGAGTCTCTAGAGTAGACATTCTATTGACTAAAGCATTTTTCTTTCCCATTTTATAGGCTCCTTGTGAGAGAGCAAGAGTAATTACTACGGGAAGTCCTTCAGGAAATACTGAAACAGAAATAGCGACGACGAGTAAAATAGAGTCAAACAATAATTCTTTAGAGTATTGATTTCCTAAAAACATTGAAAGTCCGACTAGAATTGAAACTACAATCCCTATAATTACCATATATTTTGAAATTTTATTAGTTTTGTCTTGGAGGGGTAAGTCCTTTTCAATT
>CAZHYK010000005.1:0-20147 GCA_964536715.1 Candidatus Woesearchaeota archaeon
GAAATTTTTGTTGGAAGAGTTGATTATCCTACAATTTTTTGCGGAGTTCTTTCTCCAAATGAAAAAGGAAACACCTCTGAAATGTCTATGCCTGAGGAATGGGTTGAAAAAGATTTAGATATTGATGAAATATTAAAACATCGTTCTAAATTAATTTATGCAAGAAATAAAATAAATATTAAATCTTCTACAAATATGAGGAAGCTTATTCAAGATCTTGCATTAACTTCTAAATCTACATCAACGGAATTCTTCTTAGAAAAAAAACCTTCTAGTTCTTTTTCTAGTTCAAAAATACATTCGATAATGGCTAACCCGGCTCCATTGAAAAAGGCAATTATTGAAGACAATCTCTCAGTTCCTAGAAGAGTAGATTCTCTTGTTTCTGACTATGATGCTAAATCTCTAACTGCGATAAATGAATTATATCAATCAAAAATTCAGGTGAGTCACATTCAAAAACTTTTTTCAAGCGGTCAGTTAGGAGTGAAAAAAGATAGAAAAATGGTTCCAACTCGTTGGTCAATTACAGCCGTAGATGATATGATTGGAAAAGAAATTTTAGATAAAATAAAATACTATCCTCAATTAAATAATTTTGAATTATTTAGTGAATATTATAATGGAAATCATTTTGAAATTTTATTTCTCCCGGGAAATTTTGAATTTGAAGTTATTGAAATTGGTTTTTCTGGAAGTTGTGGAAATTTAAAAACAAGTTTTGTTCAGGATTATGAATCTCATTTTGGGAGAAAAACCTATGCAAATAATGTTGTTGGAGCATACTATGCAGATAGATTAGCGACGACAGAATATTTAGAAAGAATAAAAAAACAAGCAAAAATTCTTATTTTTCACGAGGAAAGAGAGGAGTATTATGCTCCTTTAGGTGTTGGAATTATTAGAGAAACTATTAGAAGAGCAATGAAAAAAACTCCAGAAAGATTTTCTAATTTAAATGAGGCTTTAGAAAGAATGAAAATGAGAGTTAAATTTGATTGGAATAAATACATGGAAAATTCAAAAATACTAAAAGATTATGGAAAACAGAAAAGTTTATTTGATTTTAATTAAGATAAAATATTAAAACTCCTTCAATAATTGCTGCTAAAATTAAAAGAGGTAAAATGATTAAGATAAATGTTTTTAGGGATTTTTCAAAATTAGAAAAGAAGTTTTTTTTGTTTTTAATTAAGTCTATTCCAAGAAATAATCCAATTCCTAGAGAAATTAGTACTGCAGGAATTTCAAAGATGCCATGAGGGAATAATCTCCAAAGTTCTAATAATGAGGATTTTTTAGTAACGATGTTTGAAACAAATCCTATCAGATATCCATTTGAAAGAGTAATTATGATGGGGAAAATTCCTAAGGAAATTCCAGAGATAATTGCGATTAGACAGGCACGAGAATTATTAATAAAAATTAAAAGAATTGTTTGCCAGAGATTTAATCCTTCAAATAGTTTTTGCATTTCTGAAATAATTTTTAAGAGTTCTTCTTCTAATACTGGAAATAAAAATCCTATAAAAATAAAAGATAAAAAAATTGCAGAAATAATATAAATTTGTTTTTTAGATTTCTTTATGAAATCTAGGGAATTTTTTAGTTCCTTCATGAGAACATCCTCGCTAACATCCTTGTTTTTCGCGGAAATTTTTTCTTAAGGTAATATCCATATCCTAATCCTACAATTAAACCTCCTAGATGGGCGGAATTTCCTATAGGTAAATCTACGAAGAAACTAACAATAGTTAGGGGAACTATCGCAACAATAGGTAAAACCCAGAAGGGCATTTCTAGAGGAAGGGCGATTTTTCTAAGTCGTGGATTGAAAGAAAGCATAAAAAATATAGATAACATAATGTAAACATTTACTACTAGATCTAATACATTTAATAATCCAGGATTAATAGAAAATAATTGAAATATCCCTGCAAGAATTGGAATAGAGATTATTGCGATCAAAGGACCTACGATTAAGTAAATTCTATTTTTTGGAATTAATACTGCAAGAACTCCGACTAATCCAAATATAGCTCCTGACGCTCCTATTGCTGGAATTGAATATCCTCCTACAATCCTTGCTCCTAATTCTGTGCTTCCAAATAAATAAGAAAGAGCAATATAAAACAATCCTGCAAAAATTCCAGAAGCTAGATAAAATATCAAAAATCTTTTTTTACCTAGAATCTTCTCTGAAAGATTTCCTAGAAAGAAAAGAGAAATCATGTTTGCAAATAAATGAAATAATGCTAGGTGAAGAAACATACTCGTAAGGATAGTCCAAACTTTTCCAGAGAAAAATTCTTTAGGAATAAGTGTAAAATATTTTAGAAAAAATGATTCATTTCCAAAAGCGAGAAATATCCAAGAAACTATAAATAAAATTACATTTATTAAAATTATCTTTGTTGTTAAGGAAAAATTTGATAAAAACGACTTTCTTTTAGTATAATACTTTCGAGAGATACTTTTTCGCCTTAGATTAGGGTTTTCACTAACAACACTTTCTACTAGATCCATTCCTAATTCCTCTTTTTAATTGGTTTTTTAACGACTTTTTTCTTAGTAGGTTTTTTTACTGGTTTCTTAGTAGAGGTTTTTTTTACGACTTTCTTTTTAGTAACTTTTTTAGCAGGGGATTTTTTAGTAGTAGTTTTTTTAGAAGATTTTTCATCCTTTAACTTCTCTTTTTCCTTTGCTAGTTTATTTTTTTCCTTTTCTTTTTTCCTTAAATTTTCTTCTCCTAATAATCTGATTTCTTCTCTAACAAAATTTAACTCCCTTAATTTTCTATTAATTCTTGTTGATAATTCTCTTATAATTTTAGAATTATCCGAAATCTCATATGGACTTGCACATTCTTCACAAGTAAAATCTTCTTCAAGAGCTTTTTCATGGACTACCTCTATATTACAAGTCTTACAAATATAAAATTCTTTTGTCTCTCTAACTTTTAATAATTCTCTTAATTTTTCTATCTCTCCAATTAAACTTGCCTCTATTTTTGCAAGGGACTTTAAAGAATCAAGTGTCCAAAAATAAATATACCATCCTTTTTTCTTATCCTTCTTTCTAACAAATGAGACGAGACCTTCTGCAGAAAGTTTATATAAGATATTTCTAATTTGATTTATGGTCATATCCATTTTTTTAGCAATTAAAAATTCGTTAACATCTTTTTTTCCTTCTAATAAGGAGATTATAGGAACCGAGCTAGCCCCGGCTAACTCTTCAATCATTTGGTTAAGAAATTTTAGTCTCATAGAATAAGGTAAAATAAACCTATTAAATATCTTTCTATTTGTAGTGTAACCATTATAAAGTTAAGATAAAGCTATAAAAATCATCTCACTAATTAAAAGTATGGCATTATTCAAGAGAAAAGATAAATCCAAGGTTCCCGAATTACCAATTCTACCCAGTCTTCCTGAAGAAAAGATTGAAAATAGAAACCTCCCTTCGCTTCCGCCTAATTCAAATGAAAATTTTAACAGGGATATGATTAAATCAGCGATAAATGATGATGAATCTCAATTTAATGAAAGTATGATTCCTTCTATATCCCCTGATCGAATACCTTCTCAGATTCCTAATCAAATGCCTTCACAAATTTCTTCAAATCAAATTCCCAAACTCCCCGTTCCTAGAGAAACAATCACTCAAAATCCGGAAATCGGTTTTCAACATACACCTACAAAAGAGAGTGTTAGAATAATTAAAGGTCCAGAATCTGTGTTTGTAAGAATAGATAAATTTAGAATTGCTAAAAAGGAACTTGAAGAGGCAAAGAAAAATCTCATAGAGGCAGAATCTATATTAAGGAAGGTTAGAGAAATAAAGTCTAAAGAAGATGATGATATTGGAGAGGTTAATTTGAATTTAGATAGTATAAAAAAGAAGATTGAAGGAATCGATTCACTTATATTTGATAAAGTTTAAAATGGTAAGTTCAAATAAGTTATATATTCATTTTGAAAAAAATAATTATATTATTAAAAAATCTGAATTTTTAAAAGCTCAAATAGATATTCTCTATCTTAAAAGAAAGTTAAGAGATCTTACACTTCTAAGAGAAAAAAAGCTTCATTATAGAAAAGCTCTAGACGAAACAGTTGTCAAACTTAAAAAAAATATTGAGAGATTGGACGAATTAATGCCTGTAGATAATCAAATAAATAAAATTCTGAAGAAGAAAACTGATAAGAAAAAAATGAATATTCAAACTAAAGAAAAAGAGATTTATGAGGAGAAACCAAAAAAACTTGATGATATTGAAACTGAATTATTACGGATAAAGGAAAAATTGAATTCTTTGAATAGAAACTAAAGAATTAAAAACTATTTTTATTTTAGACTTTTATGAAAAAGAAAGAACTTATTTTAATCGCATCAGTATATGATATTTTAGAAAGAAAGATTGAATTTCCAAAAGAATTGGATGAAGAACTTATAAGAAAATTTATTGAAGATAATAACTCTTTATCAAAATCAGAAAAACTTCTTTCTATAAAATATGCTAGTGAGGGGGTTAGATTAAAAAAGAAATTTCCTAAGAAAACAAAAAGAGAGATAATTCAATTAGCTCTTGAAAGAATTGAAAAATTCTGAGATTCTTCTCTCCTTTTGTCTATGTTTTGAGAAAACCATTCCATCCATGAAATTAAATGATCTGGGATTTATCATAAAGTTAGATATAAATCCTCTTCTATGATAGCTATATTTTTCCTCTGTTCTTTCTCTTATCTTAGGTAAAAATAAAATATAGACTGTCAATCTTCCAAGTCCCGAGATTAAAAATATTAATAGAAGAGGATTCCAAAAATTAAGAGATCCTAATAACCCTCCGAGGGTAGCTCCAAAAAATACACCAATTCCATTAAGGATGTTCATGTAGGCAGAACAATAGGAAATCTTTTCTCTAGATACAGATCTAAAAAGAAAATTTGAAACAGAAAGGTTAAATCCTCCCCAAAAAATTCCCGATATAACCTCTGTAAATATAACTAGTATTAAGAGAATCTTCATATCTAAAATCCTGCTAGAAACTATGTAAAGAAACGGAACTAAGATAATGAATATCATTGTAATTTTCATTGTTTTTACACTTCCATTTTTATCTGAAAATCTACCCCAGAATGCCATTGTAAGAATTGTTGCAATAGAACTCGCCATTATTGTAGTCATATAGGTAGTATAGCTAAATAATCTATCTTTTATCAAATAGACAACAAAAAATGGAGAGGCAATAGCCACGACAAAATTTAAGAGAGCAATGAATAGAACAAATCTTCCAAAATTGTTGAACAACATATTACTAACAAATTGTGAAAAACTAAAATAGGATCTCTTTTCATGTTTATATTCGGGTTCGTAATGCTTAGTAAAAAGTATTCCCGAGGTTCCCCTCGCTATAAACGAAAAAATAAATAAAATAAAGAATCCATATAAAACCTCCATCCTTTTGAAATAGTCTAAAACTAATCCTCCGATAATCATAAATATAAATGAAACCACACCGGCTATTCTATTTCTCATTGCAAAATACCTTCCTACTGACTTTGAGGGAACTAAATCTTTCATCCAAGAATTCCATGCAGGCCCAGAAATAGCCCCGGAGATTATTAGAGAAGTATAAACCGCTATAAGAACTACTACAGAAATATTTGAATTAGTGGTGTACTTTAAGAAAATTATTCCAGGTATTAGAAGAGCCAACCAAAAAAGAGATTGTATAAGAACACTATATACTACTACTTTCTTTCTTGAATATCTATTTAATAATTTTAAGGTGATTAGTTGAGAAAAGTTTCCTAAGAGAGAAGATATAGAGGTTAGTAAACCCATTAGAGAATTTGAAGCATTAAGTGCTAGCGCATAGGGAGCAACATTTCTAACCCCGAATCCATCGCTCACGGAATATACTCCCGCTTCTAAGACACTTAAATTTCTAGTCTTCCTCTTCTTTTCCTCTATAGAATTATTATCTTCAGGTAAATCCGTTGTAATTTCCATTTATCTCTCCCAACTATAGCCAGAAGAATTCCCTACACCCGATTTTCTCTCCAAAAGATCTATTCTCTGTTCTAGTTTGTAAATTTTATTATCTAATTCTTCTAATTTTCTAGTTGTTTCTAAATCTTGTTTACTTATTTGAGTTGTCTGAGTTTCGTTAGAAGAGTCATCTAAAAAATTAAATGGAGAAAAATTATCTTGTGGATTGATTTTTATTTCTGTCTCGCTTGAATTTTTTCTTAAATCTACAAATCCTTCTCTATCGGTTTCTATTTCAACATTATCCTTGGGAATCCTTATTAAACCTCTTCTTTGTAAGTCTCTTAAGTCCACATCTTTTTTCTTTTTGAACCACATATTAAATTTAATTTGAATGTTTATTTAAATCTTTTGAATTTTTATAAAATCTGCCAGAAAGATTTATAAACTCTTTCGGGTTTTTATGGAGGTTGGTGAGAAAATGAGTGATGGATATTCTGCAAAAGATATTAAGATTTTAGAAGGCCTAGAAGGAGTTAGAAAGAGACCTGCTATGTATATTGGAGGGACTGGAAAGGAAGGACTTCACCATCTAGTTTATGAGGTTGTGGATAATTCTGTGGATGAATGTTTAGCCGGAATTTGTAATACTATTAAAGTTAGTTTGAACAAAGATGGTTCGGTTTCGGTTGAAGATAATGGAAGAGGTATGCCTGTAGATTTACATCCGGTGTACAAACGACCGGCTATAGAAATTATTGTTACAAAACTTCATGCAGGAGGAAAGTTTGATAAAAATGCTTATAAGGTTTCAGGAGGTTTACATGGAGTTGGAATTTCTGTCGTTGCTGCACTTTCTAAATTGATGACTATAGAGGTTAAAAAAGATGGAAAGATCTGGATGCAGAGTTATAAGATCGGAATTCCAATGAATGATTTGAAAGCTATTGGAGAGGCACCTAAAGGTGCTACAGGAACAAAAGTTACTTTCTTTCCTGATGAAACAATTTTTTCTGTGACTAACTTTGATTTTAACATTCTTATAAATAGATTTAGAGAAATTTGTTTTCTAAATGCTGGATTAAGAATCATTTTCTCTGATGAAATAAATGGAAAGAAAGAAGAATTTCATAATCCTGGGGGGGTTGTTGATTTTATTAAATGGATGAATAGAACTAAGGAAATATTACATAAACCAATTTATTTTAAAAAAACTCAGGAAGATGTAGACGCTGAAATTGCAATACAATATAATAGCTCATACAATGAAAATATTCACGGATTTGTAAATACTATCAATACTGTTGAAGGGGGAACTCATGTTTCAGGATTTAAGACAGCTTTAACTAGAGTAATTAATGATTATGCTCAGAGAAAGAACATCATTAAAAATGGAAAACTTGATGGAGATGATGTTAGAGAGGGATTAACTGCAATTATTTCTTTGAGATTGAAAGAACCTCAATTTGAGGGACAGACGAAAACGAAGTTAGGAAATTCTGAGATGAAGGGAATTATGGATTCTATGCTAAGTGCAGCATTAAGTGAATTTTTTGAAGAGAATCCGAGTATAGCTTCTAAGATTGCTCAAAAGGGAGCTCAGGCATTTAAGGCAAGAGAGGCTGCAAAGAAAGCTAAAGACTTAGTTAGAAGAAAAAATGCTTTGGGAGGAAGTGGACTTCCTGGAAAACTTGCTGATTGCTCTTCTAATAAAAGAGAACAAACTGAGCTTTATATTGTAGAGGGACAGTCTGCAGGAGGAACTGCAAAGGGAGCTAGAGATAAAGAGTTTCAGGCGATTCTTCCATTGAGAGGAAAAATTTTAAATGTTGAAAAGGCAAGTCCGGTAAGAGCAATTTCTTCTGAGGAAATTGCAAATTTGATTACTGCGATGGGAGTTGGGGTTGGAGAACATTTTGATATAGATAAGTTGAGATATCACAAAATAATTATAATGACTGATGCGGATGTTGATGGACAACATATTAAAACTCTTTTATTAACATTATTTTATAGATATGTTCCAAGACTTGTTGAAGCAGGACATATTTTTGTTGCAGTTGCTCCGTTATATAAAATTAGAAAAGGAAGTAAAGATACCTATGTTTATTCCGACGAGGAACTTAAAGATTTTTTAAAGGATAGTTCTGGAAAACCAGAGGTTTCTAGATTTAAAGGTTTAGGAGAGATGAATGATGAACAGCTTTGGGATACTACAATGAATCCTAAAACAAGAATTTTAAAGCAGGTTTCTATTGCGGATGCTGTTCAAGCAGATGAAACCTTCTCAATATTAATGGGTGATGCAGTAGAACCTAGAAGAAAATTTATTGAAGAGAATGCAAGATATGCGGAGGTAGATTTATAATGGCAAAAAAAATTACTAAGAAAAAAACTACTAAAAAGGTAAAAGAAAATGTTAAAAAAAATGAGGATCTGAAACTAGAGTGTTGCGGAATTAAGGAAAAAGATTGTAGTGATGGAAAAATTGAAGTTTATGTTTGTCCTCGTTGTCAATCTGTAGATGTAGGATATCATTTTGGATTAAAAAATTTATTTGGAGTTATTCCAAAAATGAAATGTAGAAATTGTAGTTTCATATCTACAGTATTCCCTAAATGGGTTATTGATAAAGAGAAAATAACTGGAAAAGTTAGCAAGGTAAACTCAGGGGATAAAAATGTTAATAAGAAAATTAAGAAAGTTGATATGAAAACACAGATAGAACAAGAGTATTGCTCTAATTGTGAAGACCATATTAAGATGAAAATGAAGGATGGGAAGGTAAATACATTTGTTTGTGAAAATTGTAAGTTTGAAATTAAAAAAGGAAGGAAGAAAAAATGAGTCCTGAAGAAATACAAAAACAAAAAGAAGATACGAATAATCGAAGAGAAGAATTGAAAAAATATATTGAGGCAAAAGAATTAGTCAATGCGGAAATTTCTGATGAGATGAAAAAAGCATATATTGATTATTCTATGTCTGTGATTGTTTCAAGAGCGTTACCTTCGGCAGAGGATGGATTAAAACCGGTTCATAGGAGAATTTTGTGGGCAATGCACGAGATGGGTCTAGAACCTTCTAAGCAAACTAAAAAGTCTGCGAGAATCGTTGGAGATGTTTTAGGTAAATATCATCCTCACGGAGATACTGCAGTTTATGATGCGATGGTTAGAATGGCTCAGGATTTTTCATTAAGATATCCTCTTGTTAAGGGACAGGGAAATTTTGGTTCGATGGATGGAGATCCAGCAGCAGCTATGAGATATACCGAGGCTAAAATGACTAAAATTTCTGAGGAACTTTTAGAAGCTATTGATAAAAAAACTTGTGAAATGTCTCCTAACTTTGATAACTCTTTAGAGGAACCCCGACTACTTCCTGGAAAACTTCCTACACTTTTATTAAATGGAGCTTCGGGAATTGCAGTGGGTATGGCTACAAATATGCCTCCGCACAACCTTCATGATGTTGCAGATACTATTCTTGCCTATGTAGATAATCCTGAAATAGAAATTGCTGAATTAATTAAAATTATTAAAGCTCCTGATTTTCCTACAGGAGGAATTGTTTCTGGAAATTTCTCCCAAGTTTATAACACGGGAAGAGGGAGGATGGTTATTAGAGGAAGAGTAAATATTGAAGAAGGAAATAAACCTAAAATTATTATTAGCGAAATTCCTTACCAGGTGAATAAGTCTACATTTATGGAACAAATTGCTAGCCTTGTTAGAGATAAAAAACTTCCGGATGTTTCGGATTTAAGAGATGAGTCTGCTAAAGGGAAAGTTAGAGTTGTTATAGAGTTAAGGAAAGAATCAGATCCTAAATTTACAATAAATAGATTGTATAAATATACTAATCTTCAGACAAACTTTGATGCGGTAATGTTAGCTTTGGTAGGAAATGAACCTAGAGAATTGAACATTAAAGAAATTGTAAGTGTTTATGTAAATCATAGAAGGGGAATTGTTAGGAAGAGCACAGAATTTGATTTAGATAAAGCAGAGAAGAGATTACACATTGTTGAGGGACTTTTAGTTGCTCAGGGCAATATTGATGCAGTTGTGAAATTGATTAGGGCAGCGAGGGGAAAGACAGAGGCAGGAACTCAATTGAAGACAAAATATAATTTGACAGATAAGCAAGTTGAAGCAATTTTAGAGATGAGACTTCATCAAATTACTTCGTTGGAATATGAAAAATTAAATAATGAACAAAAGCAATTGATTGAATTAATTGAGAAGTTGAAGAAAATTTTAGGGGATGAGAAAGAAATTTATAAAATAATTAAAAAAGAATTACACGAGTTGAAAAAGAACTATGGTGATGAGAGAAGAACTTCAATTAGTGGAAATGTGGGAGAATTTGAAGAGAAAGATTTGGTTGATAAAAAAGATGTTGTAGTTACAATTACGGATAAAGGATATATTAAGAGAATTGATTTGAAACAGTATAAAGAACAGCGAAGAGGAGGGAAGGGAGTTATAGGAAGTGATTTGGCAACAGGAGATTTTGTTAAGGAACTTCAAACTTGCTCTACCCATGATTATTTACTTTTCTTCACTGATAAAGGCAAGGTGCATTGGTTGAAGGCGTTTGAGGTTCCGGAAATTGCTAAGTATGGAAAGGGAAAGGCAATGGTAAATCTTCTTGAATTGAAAGATGAAAGGGTTAGTTCGGTTTTGGCAGTTAAGGAATTTAAAGACTATTTATTAATGGCTACGAAGAAAGGAATTGTTAAGAGAATTGAATTGAAGGAGTTTTCTAATCCGAGAAAGGGAGGAATTAAGGCAATTGATTTAGAGGGGAAGGATGATTTACTAATTAGTGTTAAACCGCTTAAGGAAGGACAGGAAGTTTTACTCGTTTCTAAAGAGGGGCAGGCATGTAGGTTTAATTCTAATGATGTTCGTTCGGTAGGAAGAAATGCTTATGGAGTTACTGGAATGAGATTTGGAGATAAAGATCAGGTTGTTTCGTTGGAAGTTCTTCCGTTGAATAATGGAAAAGAATATTCTGTTTTAACAATTACGGATAAGGGATATGGAAAGAGAAGTGAAATTGAAGATTATAGATTGACGGCTAGGGGAGGGAAAGGAGTGATTAATATCAGAATTAATGATAAAACTGGAACTGTAGTAACCTCTCAATCTGTAAAGGAAGACGATACGATTATTGTTTCAACACAGAAAGGAATTGTAATTAGAAGCCCTGTTAAGGATATAAGGATTATGGGGAGGGTTACTCAGGGAGTTAGAATAATCAAACTTCAAGAGGGAGATTCAGTAAGTGATTTGGCGAGAGTTCCGGATGTTGATGGAGATAAGGAATAATTGTATTAATTTTTAAGTAGTTAATTTCGAAAGGTTTTTAAATGAATACCCTATATAAAAATATGGAAGAAATATATGATTTGAAGGAATTTATGGGTTCCTTGAATGTATGGTATGTTCCATTGAAGAGTTATACTGAGATGGCTTTGATAGATTCGGATGAAAAAAGAAGGGAGGATGGAAAACACTGTATAAATGAAATTCTTATGGAAGCTTTTGATGCCAAATTAGTTTCTGGAAGAATTATAGATAATCAAGCGTTTCTAACAGTAAAATATAGGGGTAAGAACTTTGATTTATATACGGGAGATATTAAAAATAAAAGATATAAACAACAATATCCGTTCACAGTGAGGTAAAATGAGAACCCCAAAAGACTTAATTAAACAATTAGTAGAAATTGCTTTATTAGATGATGATCGCTCTAAAAGAAATAGGGCGATAGATAGATTGGAAAGAAGGTTTCCCGAAGAGGATATTTCGGGATATTCCAGTGAAAAAGATTTATTTTTAAGAGTGGGTGGGAGAGGAGAAACTGAAAAATATAGATGTTTTTTTATGACTGAGGAAGGAACCTGCGAATCTATAAAATTTAGAACTTCTTCAAAAAATTATTCAGAGCTTAGATATATTGGAAAAATAAATAAAAATTATAAAGGATATTCTGGAAGAGTTTATCCATTTAGTAATTTAGATAATTTAGAAAAGAGAAATAATAATATATATTACTAAGAAGTAGTTACAAAATAGAAAGATTTAAAAAGGATAGAGATATCTAATTATTATGGAAAATAAAATATATGACCTTATAGTGTATGATTTGAATGATCCTTTGACTCAGGAAGTAGAGCAAGTTGAAACTCCTAGTGGAATTGAGTTGAAAGTTAAACAGCGAGATAAAACAGATTTAGGATTAGGAATCTTAGATAGAAGAATTTTATCTCAAGAATATAATCATATAGAGATCGGACGTTCTAGCTCTCCAGATAATAAGAATATAAGATTTGAAGATGTTCCAATTAATAGAAAAATTTCAAGATACCAAGGTGCTTTTTGGTTAAATTCTTATGGGAATATCTATTATCAAAATGGAGGAAGAAATCCTATGGCGGCTTCGGATTTTAGAGGAAATGATAGGGCGGATAGAGAAAAAGATCTTCATAGAGGATCTATAACAGAAATTAGAGAGGGAGAGGGATTAATTCTACCTGGAAGAAATTATATGATCGTTCCATTTAAGAGAGAAGAGACAAATTAACCTTGACTAAAACTATATTTCTTTTGTATATCTTATCAGTATGAATGTAACTATTGAAGCTAGAATGGCCATATAGCTAAACATTATTGTAGGACTTTTATCCCAAATTAAACCGGCTATGAGTCCTCCGATTACCATTGCTGTCCCGATAGAGAAATGATAAAGCCCTATTGAAGTTCCTTGGTCATGTTTTGCAAAATCTGCAACAAATGCTTTTTGAGCAGGATTAGTTAGAGCATAAACCATTCCATAGAGTATGAGTAGTAGCGAGGTTAACCAAAATGAATTTGAAAAAGCTAGACCTAATGAGATTATTACAAAAAGAGAATATCCTATAGAGATTATTTTCTTCCTTCCAACTTTATCCGAGAGATTACCCATATATTTTGAGAAAATTACTACGACTACGAAGAAGATAGAATAGACGAGAAGAGTTTTAACGATATTATCTATGTGATTATTTAGTTTTATTAATATGAAGGAGATTATCCAGAAGTCTGCTATTGCATAAAGTGCAAAGACGGTAATTATTCTTTTTATGTCAGAGTTTACATTTTTTATACTTTCGAATAGATTAGTTTTTACTTTAGCTAGTTTCAAATCTTTTATGAATATTATTGGAATAATTGAACATATAGAAACTATTGCAGCTATAAGAGCAATCTTTCGGAAGTCAAAGTTTAGAAAATAAATTAAGATAATTATAAGAATTGTTCCGACTAGTCCTCCAGCATTATCAATAGATTGAAGGAATCCATACCAGTGGCCCCTATTTGAAACAGAGTTCATTAGGATTACATCTCTGGGAGATTCTCGTACTTTTCCGAGTCTTTCTAGGGAGACAAAAGACGCGAGGAAGGATGGAGTTTTTGATATTGAAATAAAGAATTTTGTAATTCCAGAAATTAGATAACCTATAAAGACTAGTTCTTTTCTTCTTCCAATTCTATCAGAAATCCAACCTCCGAGAAGTTTAAAAATACTTGAAAGTCCCTCTCTTAATCCACTTATCAGTCCAATGAGAAATCCAGTTCCGCCGATAGACTGAACAAAAAATGGAAGAAGAGGGAAAACCATCTCACTCCCCATATCGTTTAAAAAACTAGACCCTCCGAATAAATAAATATTCCTTTTATCCTCTTTCATAGTTCTTTATAGCGTTGAAGGATTTTAAAGCTTCTTATGCTAGAAAATTTGAAAAAGTTTAAATAGATTGAATTTTTAAATAATTTATGGAAGAGGTTCAGAGTCCAAAATTTGCGAGAATTGTAGGATTTATTTGTTTAGCTGTAGGGGTATTTTCATTGATATTTGGAGGTTTTTTTGAAAGTTTCTTTGGAGGAGGCCTGGTATACTACTTTCCTATTCTTGTTGTCCTGATTGCTAGACCCATATTTGCATTAACTAGAGGATTTCCCCTAGGAAGAATGATTTATCAATCTCCCTATCAGTGGAGTGAAAGCTATTCTATGAGTGGAAGTCTAATGCATCTTATTGGATTTAGTATTGAGGGATGGATTATTGCCATTATCGGAGGACTTATTTTAACAATGATAGGACTTAGCTTATTGAAAGGAAAGAAACACTATTTAGCTTATGCTTTATTTTTTATAGGTTCAATTTTAGAATGGATTATTGGTTTTTTTGAGGGAGGTTCTTATGACATTTCTGTAGTTTTTATGATTTTTATTAATATTCCGATAGGAGTTTATTTTTTGAAATTGTGGGAGAAAGATAGAAAGAAAAGTTATGAAAAAAATCGTCAAAATGCACCAGTGTTTTATCGACGATAAAATAAAAGTTAGGAAAATTTTAGCTAATTTGCGCTGAAGTTGTAGAAATTTTTAGTAAAATACGCTGAGTTTATTTAACTAGTTACATCTAAAAATTTCTAGATCTTGTTTTGAGTAAACTTTCTTACAATTTGAAGTTATGTTTTTGAAAAACTCTCTTTGTTCTGGGAAAAGTTTTGAGGTAGAGAATTTGTCCGCTGTTAGGAAAAATGTTTCATTAGGTATTTCTTCTAGAATTCTTGCTCCTGAATATCTATCTAATAAGATTCCTTGAGAGTTGTTTATTGAGACTTGATCGGGAGTTAGACCGTTTAGACTTGAGGGAATTACAAAGTTCGGTTTTTTTAGATAGAATTCTGCATCTAATGAAAAGTAAGTTATTAGGATGTTTTCTCTTATTTCTTGTTTTAGTTCTAGAGGAATATTTTTATAATCTGTGTAGGGGGAAGAGGGATCGTTTAGTTGGTAGTTAATAGGTTTTATTAGATTTGTGTAGGTTAGAGGAAAGAATAGATTTGAGGGAATTATTATTAATAATGCTATAGGAAGAATAATAATTTTGCCGTATTTGTCATATAAAAATCCGAAGAGAGAAGCAGAGAATAGGAGTATAGGAAAGATGAAAAAGTAGGCATATCTAAAGGCATAGGTCTTTAGGGTAAAGATTCCTAGGAGAGTTAGAATTGAGGGTATGAGAATTGTTAGGGTTAGTCTTTTATTTTTTAGATAGGCTAGTATAGTTCCGGGAATCGCTAGGATTATTAGATAGAGAGTTGTTGAGAGATAGGAAAAATATTTTGAGGCATAATTTATTGAGCTTGGGACTATTTGATTTGTGGAAGGAGTTAGTTTGAATAGGGAGAGGAATTTTGAAAGGAGAGGGATTGCTGGAGCTTTCATTGGTGGAGGAAGAGCTTGGATCTGGGCAATAGTAATTCTAGTAATCTTAGCAATCGCAGCTTGGATAATCATAGCTGGAAGAAAGAAATCAGTTAAGAAAAAGAAATAATTTTTTATTTTTAAAAAATATCTAAACTGTCTAATTCTTTAATAGGATCAAATGCCTCTTTTATATTGATTAAGGTTTGATTTAGATTAACTATGTCATCAGTTCCGATTCTAGGACAGGCACTGTTTACCCAGGCATCTATGAAGGGATAGTTTTCAAAATGTGAGAAATCAAATGTATTGTCTAAAAATATATAGGCCTTTTTTCCTTCTTTTTCGAGTTTTTGTTTTAGATTTAATGCAATTGAAAGGTGTTGCTGTCCGGGTTTTAAGGTGACTAAAATGCCGATTTTAGAGGCATTTAGAAATAACCTAAGATTCCTTTTCCTTCTAATAATTTGGGCCTTAATGGCCTTTTTATCAAGTATTTCGAGAGATTTAGAGATAGGATCCCAGATGATAACTTCCTTAAAATTTTTACTATTTGATTGAGAAAGTAAAAGTGCTTTGGGATGGAACATTCCATCTCCGATGTAAAGAATTGCATCAGAATCTTCAATGATAGTTTCAAAGAAACTATCGTGATAGGCATCGCAACCGAGAATCTGTCCTTTTTCCGAGGTTCTTTTTGCTTTTGTAATATTTACTTTTATCCCTAATTTTTCCAATTGTTCTTTAATTTCCTTGAAAGAAAATTGGATACTCCTAAAAAGTGCAACCGATTTTATTTTATTTTCTCTGAAATATTTCAAAGCTTTTTCATCTAAAAGTGTTTCTCCCCCCCAAAAAACAGGCACATAAATTGTCTCTACCATTCTTTCTCCTTTAGAAAAATGCTATGTCCAAACTGAACTAATAAATCTATTTTTAATAATTCTATGCCGAGAGGAATGTCGCAAGCTCCAAAGCAACTTGTAAACCAAATCAAAACCTCAGCTCCAGTTTCTTCCTCGAGGATTTGAACAATTTTTTCGGAACGATTTTTTAGTCCGTCAGGTAATTGAATTAAAATCCTTTTGGATTTTTTCTTTTTTATTTCCTTGACTAAAAAATCTAATTCTAAATTGTACATAATCTCTCGAAGAGAGATTAGTTTTTAATTCTATCGTATTCGGGGAAAACAAAACTCTTATATACTATAAAAAATTAAATGATTTAATTAAACGGAGGAATTAAAATGGAAAAAACAGTAGGCGGATGGGCATTTGTAATTGGTCTTGTTTTAGCAATAGTATTAACATTTTTTGCAGTTGATGCTACCTGGCCAATGTTCTTATTAGTAGTTCTAGGACTTATTGTAGGTATTTTGAATATTACTTCTAAAGAGGTTACTTCATTCCTGGTTGCAGCTATTGCTTTTATGCTGACCTTTACCTCATTGAGTAACATATTCTCTACTATTAATAGCACATTTGGAAGCTATGTAACTACATTCTTTATATTAATTAATACCTTTATAGCTCCTGCAGCAGCAGTTGTAGCATTCAAGGCATTATTTGCATATACAAAGAACTAATTACAAATTTTTTATTTTTTTATTTTTTTATTTTACTAAGGTTTAAAAATACATTTTTCTCAAATATATTATGGCAAGCGCAAAAGGAAGAAGAAAGAAAAGAAAACATCAGAGAACACAAGGTAAGGGTCGAGGTAACAATGCTAGAAATAGAACTAAGAGAGCGAAGTAATAACCTTTAAAAATAAACTTTTTCTATAAATATTACCCACCATAGCTTAATGGTAGAGCCCGCGGCTGTAGAATTAGCATGGACGTTTCCACTTCTTTGTGGAGAGGATGAAATGTGATCAGATAGCATTCGTTAGAATGTTAGCAGAACCCGCGTTACCCCAGTTCGATTCTGGGTGGTGGGATATCCCTTTAGTTTCTTTTATTGAAAAGATTGTTATTTTTAAGTAGTTACATTATCGAAAGATTTATAAAAGAAGATATTTTTTTAATAGTATGAAAAGTTTATTAGATAAATTAGTTGATCTAGAATATGATGGAAAAATTGAATTTAATAATAGAAGTTGTGATGACTTAATGTACTCAAAAGAATCTTTTAATAGTAATTTAAAAAAATTAAATAAATCTATTGAAGAGGATGATCCGCTAGGAATGTATCTAAGTTCTGCAAGATTTGTAAGAGGATTTTTAGACTATTGCATTGAAACTAATCAAAACCCTATTCAAGATAAGTTAAAGATTAGAGAAATAATTAAAAATATCTATTCTGGAAATTTAAATCAGGCTAGAACTAGCCTAGATGGAATAAATTTTGATAGGAGTTTGAGAAATAAAATTTTTGAAGAAAAAAAAGATTACATTTCTTGGAATGCATTTTCTCCTATTAAAAACTTAGAATTAGCAGAGAAGATTGGAATAGGATTTACTCCAGAAATAGTTTTAATAGACGGACATGGAGGTTATAGACCTGGGTTTTTAGTTGCGAGTTATTTTAATTCCGACATATTTCCGATAAGATGTTCAATGGGATCTAAAGGAGATAAAAAACCTAGGCTACTTCCAAGAGAAGAAAATGAAATTAGAAATGATTTTGATAGAAAAAGGATTCTTATAGCTACAGAAGATAGCTCAACAGGAAGAGCTATTGACTCTCTAAAGAAACTAGTTAAGCAATATTCTCCCTACTCTAAATTAAGAACTGCAGCAACAATATTCATTCCAGATGTTAATGACTACACAATAGTTGATTATTTTGGAGAGAGAAAAACCGTTTTTTCCTAAAAAATATCTTCTTCCTCTTCTTTTTTTGGTTTTGATTTCAAATTTTCTTTAATTCTCTTTAATGCAACTTTAATATTCTTATTCAATTGATTCATTGAATCCTCAAGTTCTTCTTTGTTTTTAGTTCCAGTACAAACTAATTTTCCATTACTAAATAATAGGAAAGTTGCAGTTGGTTTTACTAGCTTATAAACCAAACCTGGAAATTGCTCAGGTTCATATTCTGTATTTTCTAATTCTAGAGAAAGAGTGTTGAGATTTAGATTAAGGTCTATACTTCCAGAAGCAACAATATTTTGAACAGTAATTTTAGGTTTGATTGTTACATTAACTTTAATTTTCCTAAGTTGTTTGATGACTTGATTAATTACCTCTCTAACTTGCGCAACAGACTTTACACCCGTGCAAACTAGATTTCCAGAAGAGAAAACTAAAACTGCAGATTTTGGTTCTTTAATTCTTAAAACTAAACCTGGGAATGTTTCAGGATTGTATTCTGTATTAGGTTGAGTTTTAGCCAATTTTGTTAAAGAAATCTCTTTTTCTAACGAAGTAGTCGCAACAATATTCTGAACAACTAGATTACTCTTTTTTTCAGCCATATCCTTTTTAAAGCTCAAACCTTTTTAAAGCTTTGCTCTTGATTTTTTTACTTCCTCTTTTATTTCGTCTAAAGAAGCTATATCTTTCCAACTCTTATCCGGCCTATATCTTACAATTCTAGGAAATCTTAGGGCAAATCCAGAAGAATAAGAAGGACTAGGCTGTATATTTTGATAGTTAACCATCACTACAATTTTTGGAGAGAGAGTTACGATATTATTCTCTTCACTCTCTATCAGAGGTTTTAAAATTTCTGTCATCTGTTCATAGGTTAAACCTTCTTCCTCTTTTTCTTTTAAACCTGAAGAAACCCTTCCAATCTCTAGAAGTTCCTCTCCATTTTTACAAGCTAAAATAAATGAAGTTAAAGAGCCACTTCTCTTCCCAGTTCCATATTCTGCTCCTATGATTACAAGATCTAAATCCTCCATAACAGGTTTGAGTTTACACATATAACCTACTTTTCTCCCACTATGATATTCGGCATCTAATCTCTTAATCATTACTCCTTCCTCTCCTAGCTCTAACGCTTCCTGAAAAAATTCCTCTGCCTTTTTCAAATCATCAGTAACTATTTGAACTGCCGGGCGAATTTTTAGCTCTTCAATTTTTATTATTTTTTCTAAAATTTTTCTCCGTTCTAAAAAAGATTTTTTAGTGAGATCTTTTCCATCAAGGTATATACAATCAAAAATATTAATTTCTACGGGAAGTTTTTCAATCAAATCTTCTATATCGTATTTCCTCCTAATTCTCTGACTAATTGCTTCAAAAGGAAGATATTTTTTTGTTTCTCTATTGAAGCCTACAATTTCAGAATCTAAAATAAAAGATTTTCCTTTAATATTTTTCTTAATCCTTTCTACAACATCTGGAAATTGGGCAGTTACATTTTCTAATTTCCTAGTGAATAAAGAAATATCCCCAAGTTTACTTTTAGAAATTACCATTCTAAATCCGTCATATTTTTGTTCGATTGCTGCAGGTTTTCCACAAACTTCAAATGCTTCTTCAAATGAATCTACCTTAACCGCGAGCATAACGTTTAGAGGTTTAGTCGTATTGAGAGAAATTTTTTCTAATTCTTTAATTCCCTTCTTTGACGCATTAAAAATTTCAACAAAATCATTTGAAAGATTATATTTTTCCTGAACTAATTCTTTAAACTCTCCGTTAAAAAATAGTTTTGAAATAGCATCTATTATTGTGGGTGTTGAAATTCCGATCCTTAAATTTCCTAAAATTGTTCTAGATAAATATTTTGCTTCGATAGGCTTAGCAATAGAATATAATTCTGAAATTAAAGAAATTTTTTTTTCTATAGCTCCAATTCCTTCTAAGTCTAATATTTTTAAAAGATTTTCAAAAATTTTTTCGGAGGTTAGATCAGAACTAAAAAGAAATGATTGATTTCTTTTTTTTATTAAACTTTCTGCAACATCTCCTAAATCTCCTAATTC
>CAZHYK010000005.1:20247-28642 GCA_964536715.1 Candidatus Woesearchaeota archaeon
ACAAAGCTCTTCGTATCTCATTTTTAGCCTCCACTTTTAGAAATTTTCTTCCCCTGATAGTCAAATTATCATTTTTAGTTTTAGATTTTATCTTTTTATCTAGAGTTGCAAGAATAACCTCAGGATTTTTTTTACAAAAATCTATAATGGCGCTATCTACATTTTCTATTTTTAAAATAGGAAATTCAATTTTCTTATCTTTTAGAGAATCTATAATTTCTAATGAAACTAGAGCTGCTCGCCTATCTTTAATTGTTTTATCTTTAGTTGTAGATATTTTCTTTAATTCTTCAATTACATTTAATGGAACAATCCAATTTACATCTTCAAAATTAAATAAATCTATTTTCTGTTTCACACAAGAAACTATAAAGTTTGTATCTAGTAATATTCTCATTATTTTATAAATATCACAAGGTTTATATAATTAATTGGTTAGAAAGAAACATGCAAGAAAAAGAAAATGTGATTCATATTCTGAAAGAAGCTCAATTAGCGATTAAAAAAAATGATGGTTTGAGGTTAAAACATCTTTCCGATAGAATAAATCATACCGCAACTATTAGCCAGGATCCAGATAATATAATTTTAGCCGTTTTAATTTACAGTTTAGGAAAAATAATTGAGAGAGAAAATTATAGACGGATGAAAGGATGGAATCTTTTTATTAAAACTATTTTAGAAGAATTAGAGAAGGCATCTAATTTTTTGAAAAAAGATGATATTATCTCCTTTAGAAATTGTCTAGGAAAGATGAGAAACACGATTAACAAAATTGATGGCGATTTGAGAAATTATATAAATGAAGTTTTTCAAAAAGCTGGAATTAATAGAGCGTTCAAATATTATGAGCACGGGCTTAGCTCTCAAAGAACTGCGGATCTTTTAGGGATCTCTTTATGGGACTTAGGTTCCTTTATTGGACAGAGTAATATCTCTGAAGCTAGAGTTTCTCAAACAATCCCTATTGAAAAAAGAATCAAAATTATGGAGGATTTCTTTAAATGAAATATTTGGTATTTGATGCAGGACCTTTGATTTCATTAGCTCTTGGAGGAATGATTGATATTCTAGGAAAATTGAAAAAGAAAAATATTGAATTTGTTATAACTTCTGCTGTTAGGAAAGAATCTATTGAGAAAGCTATGAATATTAAAAAATATAAATTAGATGCGATGAGAATATCTACTTTAATTGAAAAAGGAATTTTAAAAAACTCTTCAGAATTTGTACCTGATGAAGAGCTACGTAAAGAAACAGATAAAGTAAAAAGTCTTGCCAAGCAAGTTCTTAGAGCTAAACAAGAAAGGATTGAATTAATTCATGATGGAGAGGCTTCTTGTCTTGCATTCTCCAAATTGGTTAAGGGAGATTGTTTAATTGTGGTTGATGAGAGAACTACAAGACTACTTAGTGAATCTCCAGAAGAATTAAAAAATCTTATAGAGAAGAAAACTCACCTTAAAATTACTCTAGAAAATAAGGAAACTAAATTCTTTAAGGATTTTAAATTTATTCGTTCAAGTGAACTTATCTTTAGAGCTTATAAGGAAGGGTTTTTAGGAGATAATAGGGAAATTTTAGATGCTGTTTTGTATAATCTTAAATATCATGGAACAACAATTTCTTCAAATGAAATTGAAGAAATGAAGAAGTTGATATAATTTTCTTTTCAAAACCCTTAAAAAGCTAGTCATATAGGAGAAATGATGGAATACGAACAATTATTAAACTCTGCAATGGGAAAGGTATCAAAAGAAGAGTGTTGTGATCGCTTTGAAGTTAAAAAGAGTAACATAGTTTATGAAGGATCTAATAAAACTATAATTACTAATTTTTCACAAATAGCTCTTTGTTTAAGAAGAAATCAGAATCATTTAGCAAGATTTCTTTATAAAAATCTTGCATCTTATGGAGAAATCTCTGGAGAAAGATTGATTCTAGGAAGAAGAATTTCCCAAGATTTGATTCAAAAGAAAATTGAACTCTATATTGATAATTATGTTCTATGTCCGAATTGTGGAAAACCAGATAGTGAGCTTATTGAAGAGAATTATTTATGCCATATTTATTGTTTAGCATGTGGTGTTAAAACTCAATTAAATAAAATATAGGAGGTTAAAAATGGATGCAAGATGTATGAAATGTAAAGATCAGAGAGAAATGGTTGACGGAGTTATGACTATGACTTCAAGAGGCGGATATATGGCAAAAGGAAAGTGTAAGGTTTGTGGAACTGGAATGTGTAAGATTTTGTCTAAAGATAATGCTGAAAAGGAAGTAGCTGCTGGAATGAAAAAAACTTATTAAGATGATCTTTAAAGTCCATAAGGGAACTAGATTAGCAGTCGCTTTATGTGATGCTGATTTGCTCGGAAAAAAATTTGAGGAAGAGAATAAACAGTTAGATTTAACTGGAAGTTTCTTTAATGGAGATAAAAAAACCGAAAAAGAAGTTAAAGATTTATTAGATTTTTATTTGAAAGAAGATGCCTGTTTTAATATTGTTGGAGAGAAGAGTTGTAATATTGCTAAAGAATTGGAGTTAATTTCTGAAGAAGGAATTTCTAAAATAGATGGTATTCCTTTTAGTTTAATTCTGGGATAATATATCGAATGTATTCTCATTTATGAAGATTACTTCATAATCTTGTTTAGAATTCTCTCTTTTGTGAAAGGCTAAATATTCTAAACTTGGAAGGCTATAAGCTCCCCATCTTCCAAATCCTACTATTGGATAGATCTCAGAATGAGGGGTTTTCTTAAGATAGTTATGAATTAATTTTTCAATATTTAGATTTTCTTTAGTTCCTTCAAATCTAAACTCGTGTCTACCTAAAATCCCACCTCTTAAATCGAATGTATGCCCTCTATTAAAACTATTTTGAGTAAAATAGATTTTATCAAATTGTGATTTATGCCATTCCCCTAATTCGATACCCCTAGTTTTTGCTTCAGGAGTTCCAACTAAAGGTAAATCTCTCCAAAATGCTAATAGCCTGTTTTCTATTTGTCGATTATATTTCATAAAATTTCTTAACGAACTTCATTTAAAAGGCTTTCTAATGTATTAACTTAAAAATAGTGAAAGTTACTTTAATTTTTTATACTCAGAAATGAAATTATCTAAATCCTTTTGGATTATTTCAATAGAATCTAAAACTAGTTTTTTAGCATTTTTAGCTTCAACTCTTAAAATAGGGTTTTTTGTAGGATGATCTCTTTTCCAAGCCGCCATCTTGACGTCCTGTTTATTCAAATAAAATCTTAAAAGTTCAACAATTGTGAGATTATCAATCTCTAAATCAATTAATTCTTTTTCTTCCCTTAATATTTTAACTTCCATGAAAATTAAACAAATTTTAGATTTATAAATCTGTTGGTTCTAGTCATTCTCAATTCTACTAGTTCCTTCTTTCTTAACTCTAATAACATTGTCCACAAATCCATCTATTTTTTGTTCATGGCTAACTATTATCATTTGTTTAGATTGTAGTTGATCTAAAATATCTCTTACCTTATCAAGTTGTTGCTCGGAAAATCCATCTGTAGGCTCGTCTAATATTAATATATTCTTAGTTTTAATCTGAGAAAATACCGAATTAATCATCTGGTTTAGAGCTAACCTATAAGACAAAGCAATTGCAGTTCTCTCTCCACCTGAAAGAAATTCGTAATCCATGAGATAATCTTTGTTATAGATTAGAGGAGTAAACTCTTCATCTAGCTCCACAGTTAAAGATTCTGAAACAAGCATTGAAAACCATTCTGAGAACAATCTTGAAAAATCCTTCCTAATTTTGACTAAAACATTCTTCTCTGTAAATGAAATTAATTTTAAGAATTTAGTTTCTAACCATTCTAAAATTTCTCTCAAATAATTGCTATCTGCTCTAATTTTTTCTTTCTTGATTATTCCAGTTTCTAAATCTGTAATCGTCTCTAGAAGTAATTCAATTTCACGATTATTTTCTGCATAAATAATCTCGCTTCTTCTTAGCTTTATTGAAATCTCTTCCAAACTTCTATTTGTATCTCTAAAGATTTGCTCCTTCTCTGAAAATTTTAAGGAAGTTTCTCTCAAGGAGTTTATTTCTTCAGTTAGAGTTTTGGACTCTAAATCTATTCTTTCTAAGAGAAAAATTTCACTCTTTAATTTTATATCAATGCCTCTCTGATTTTCAAATTTTATTTTTTCTCTTTCTAGTCTTAACTTATCGGATTCATAACCTTCAAGAAGTTCTTTAGATCTCTCAAGATCTTTTTTTATTTGCTCTCTCCTCGCATCTAGAGGTTCTAGCTCTCTATCAATTTCTTCTATGTCGTAACTAGTTTTCTTATAAATTTTTTGTTTATGCTCTTCTCCAACATTCTGAAAACAGGTTGGGCAATTTTCTAAAGAATTAATTCTCTCTTTTTCAGAGCTATTTTTTTCTCTTTGAGAGATTAAAATAGAAATTCTTGAATTAGTATTCATTAAATTTGAATTTAATTCCTCTCTTAATCTTTTATGTTTAATAATTAAGTTGTCTAAATTATCTAAACTTTCTTGATTGAAATCAATCTTATTTAAAAGCTGCTCTCTTAATAATGAAATCTCTTTTTCAATTTTTTTCCTTAAGATATTTTTTCCCTCTAGCTCAATTTCTTTTCTAGAAATCTCTCTTTCTAAATTTTGTTTTTGCTCCAAGTCTTTTCTTAAATTATCTAAAATAATTTTTATAGATTCTTCTTCTTTTTTTAAATTTATTAAATCTAAGTTTAGATCATTATTTTCTTTAGTTTTTCTAATTTTCCTTTCTCTCTCACTAACTAGTTTTTCTTTTGAAGTAGAAAGATCTAAACAAATAGCATCCTTTACTTTTATGCTATCTTTTATATTTTGTATAAGCGTCGTACAATTTTCTTTAATCCTTTTATATCTCTCAATTCCAAAAATATGTCTTAACAGGTCTAATCTTACATCCGGTCTTTCATTTATTATCTCCTTCATTCCTTCCTGGGGAGTGTAGACTGTAAACTTGTAAAGTAAATCGGATTTTCTTGTGAATTCTTTAGGATATCCTAAAATTGAAATAACCTTGGATCTCATCTCGGAAGTAGAAATTTCCTCTTCAATTCCTTCTAAAGTAATTTTGTTATTTTCCTGTGTAATAGATCCAGATTTTGATTGTCTTATTGTTCTTTCAATAATTGTCTCTTCCCCTCCAATCTCTAGAGTTAATTTAACTGAAGCAAAGTCCTCTCCGCTCTTCAATAGGGAAGAACCTTTTTGTCCGGGTTGGAGTCCAAATAGTCCAAATTGAATTCCTAGGAGAACTGAGGTTTTTCCAGAACCTATATCTCCACTTAATAACGTTGATCCTTCAGGAAAGATTATATCTAGTTCAGAATAACTTCTAATATTTTTTAATTCTAATCTTTTTATTCTCATAAGATCTCTCCTAAATTTAATGCATCCTTTGTTTCAGAAATTAAGCGACTTTCAAATAAACTTATTTTTTCATCTTCATTTTTTTCTAGAGATAGAGCTCTTAATAAATTTGGTAGAAATTTATTGAAGTTATGAGGATTTTTTAAATTATAATCTGTGAAGATTTTTTCTTCTATATTATCCATCTCTCTAACATCTATATCTAACTCTTCATCTTGGTTTGAAATTGAAGATATATTTCTTAGAAAAATTAAAGCTTCTTTCTTTTTTACAAATTCTTCAATTTCATTGAATTTTATATCTCCGGATTTTCCAGTAATTAAATTTCCAGAAACCTTTAATAAAAATATTTTATCTTTTAGGTTTAATCTATCTATTTCAGAAATTATTTTTTCTGTTGCTGTTAATCCATTATCTATTTTTACCTCTAAGAAAATCCTTTCAATTATTGGAAGTTTTATATTTCTTGATTTTAATAATCCCCTTTCAAGTTCCACAATTTCAAAACTTCCGGAACCCAAATCAACCAATTCTTGAAAGTTATTAGGAAAAATTGGTCCAGGATAGACGAAGGTTGAATTTCTTTCCTCTTTCTTAAAAACTTTATGAATATGTCCCATAGCATAATAGTTTGCAATAGGTAAGTCAAATTTATTTATAGAATCCATATGGTTTGGATCAACAACTTCTTCGATGGTGGAGTGTATCATAAAAATTGAAAATGGATGTACCGAATCAAAATAAACTTTTTTTAAATCTTCAATTTCCATTCCTGATTTTCTTCCAGAATAACCAAAAATTGCAATATCTTGAAAAAAGGTAGGTTTAAGTTTTATCTTCTCATTTTCATCTATTTCAAATTTTTGAACATTTTCGCAGAATCCTGCTTTTTCTAAAACATCTAAAAACGTCTTTCCAGAAGCTGAGAAATCATGACTTCCTGCAATAAGATAAACTGGAATGTTAGCATCCTTTAGTCTTTTAAATTCTGCGAAGGTTTCTTTAAGAATTTCAATTGGAGGGTAGGGAGAATCAAATAAATCTCCTGCAATTAAAACAAAATCTACCTTTTCTTCCAAGGAAATATCAATTGCTTTTTTGAACGACTTGAGATTGATATTTTGAAGCTCTTCCTGCCTCCAACCTCCTAAATGACAATCAGCTAGATGTGAAAATTTTACCATATTCTTAAAAAGGTTGGATTAGTTTATAAGGATTATTGAATATTAATCGTTATTTTAATATTTTAATTGCTTTTCCATTTATAATTGCGTCGGCAACTTTTTTCCTTGCAGAAATTATTGTTCTATGAAATGTTGGTTGGGAGATGTGCATTCTTTTCGCACATTCTCCTTGTTCCAATCCTTGTAAGTCTGAAAGATTCAATGCCTCAAATTCATCCATTTCCAATGTAACTTCTTCCAAATCTCGCATAGGAATTCCTCTCGGTTTGAAATAATCTGAATTTGGATTTGAAATTATTTTTCTAAATCTTCTCGGTCTTGCCATATTAAAGTTTATATTAGAAAGTTTATAAGCATTGGTATAGGCTCTCAAAATCTTTATGACTACAACTCTAAAATAAAACAATCTTGTAGTCATAAAAGATCTTAACCATAAACAAACCACAAGAATACACAGGCTGCTAAAACACCTACTAGAGTGAATAATAAACCTATTTTCACAAACTCCATAAATTTAACCTCGTGTCCCTGTTTTTTCATAATTCCCATTGCGACAATATTTGCACTTGCTCCTACAGGAGTTATATTTCCTCCGACACTTGCTCCAATTAATAATCCAAAATAAAATAAATAAGGATTAGTTCCTAGACTTTCTGTAACCGATTTTACTACTGGTAACATCGCAATTAAAAAAGGAACATTATCGACAAACGCGCTTACCAAAACTGAAATGGAAACAATTGCAATAAAAATTAATAAAATATTTCCATTTCCGAAAGATAAAATGAAATCAGAAATATAGCTCAAGAGTCCATTTGCAGAAATACTTTCAACTAAAATAAAAATTCCAGCTAGGAAGATTGCAGTATCCCAATCTAATTTCTTAACAAAATCTTTCATACCTTCCTCTCGTTCTTTGTAAAAATAGAACCAAACTAAACTAACTAAACCAAATACTAAACAAATAAGACCGGCTAGATAATATAAATTAGTTTCAACAAAAGATGAAAGAATTAAACTGATAACTAAAACAATTAAGAATAAAGAGGGAATAAATGTTTTGGGTTTTTCCTTTTTTAGCTTAGGCATATTATTCTTATTTTTTCTAAAGAAAAAGTATAGTACAAATAATGAAGCAATAAATGCAATTTCTACTGCAAAAAATATTCCTGGTTTTCCATTTATAAAAAAGAAATCATTAAAATTCATTCCAGTGAATCCAGCTAATAACATACTTGGAGGGTCTCCTATCAGCGTTGCTGCTCCTTGTAAATTTGAAGAAATTGCAATTCCGATAAATAAAGGAACAGGGTTTATTTTACATCTTGTAGAAATGCTTAGGGCGATTGGGGCCATGAGGAGAACTACTGCAACATTTTCTAGAAATATAGAAAGGATTCCTGAAATTGCACAGAGAATTAACATTGCTCCCCAAACTTTTTTTGCCTTAGAGGTAAAAATCTCGGCTAAAAAATCAGGCATTTTAGATTGCAAAAAAAGTTCGCTAAGAAATAACATTCCTACATAGAGAAACATAACATTAAGATTTATTGAAGAGAGAGCTTGTTTTCCGGTTAAAACTCCAAATAATAAAATTATAGCAACAGAAATCCAAACAACTATTGATTTCCTATTATAAAAAAGTATGACTAATAAATAGGTCAAAATAAATATTATCAACGCGGTAAATTGTGTAACTAACATAAAAAGAATAATTAAAAGAGATTTATAAATCTAATTAAGATTTTTGTTTACTTCTTCTAAAATATTTTCCTTA
>CAZHYK010000006.1:0-15941 GCA_964536715.1 Candidatus Woesearchaeota archaeon
AATAAGGGATACGACTGGGCTATGAAAAAAGGAGATGAAATGGTTATAGATTATGTTAGTGGAGGAATAACTAAGGTAGTTCCTTATTTTGGAGAGCTACCTTCAAAAGTTCAGGATAAAATTATAGAAAAAATTCCTAAACCTTTTGAGGAAACTAAAAAGTTTTTTGATAGACGAGCTCAGAGAATGAAAGATGAAGGAGAAAGAGATGCCTTGAGTTCTCTAGAAAATGCGGTTTATGTTCAGCAGTTTCCTTTCTTTCCAACTTTCAAAAATCAGGTTGCAAAATCCTTTGAAGTTGATTTAAGAAATAATAGTTTTGATGACGAGCAAGTTTCTATCTGGATTAGAAATCTTTCCGTTGGAAATAAAAGTAACTATGGTTTGTTACACGGAAATGTCGGAGACATTTCTATGGTTGTTGATTTGCCTTCGGAGAGTAAGGAATTTTTGGGATTTTGGCGTATTACCAAAATTACTGATGAAGATTCTTCTCCTGAGGAGTCCGATGCAATTTCTAATGGTGAAAAATATTTGAGAGAAAATTATAGAATATATGCTTCTAAGAATAAAATATACTTTGGCGAACGAAATGACCCTAATTCAACTCGTAAGGGGGAATTTTCTAAAAATGGATGGAATTACGAGACTGAATGTTCAATTGATAAGATAGTTAATAGGGGAGAAGGATTTTTTAGGTTTGATACCTCAAGTTTAAGAGAACATAATTTTCTCGAAGGAAAAAATTCCTTATTTCTTAAACTTATAAATTCTAATAAGATTCTATTTTTGCTTCCATATTCTCCCTCTCCAGAATATGAGGGAATTGAAGCCAAAGATGCTCCAATAGATTTGCTCAAGGAAGTTAGTTCAAAGTATTATATAACCCTAGAAAAAGATAAATAAACTATTTATCTTTTGCAATTTTAGATAGTGTTTCTTCTAAGGAATCTTCAACAGCCCCTAATGAAACGGTGCCCAACGCATTAAGTCTTCTTATAATCGCTGCTCTTTTTTCTTTATTAAAGATATTTAGGCTAATTTCTCCAAGATTAGAATTTATACCGTTATTATATTTTAACTCTTCTCTTCGTTCCTTACCTCTTCGTTCTACATAAGTATACAATCCTATTGAATAGGTAGTTGTTTTAACTATCTCAAATATAGGCTTATTAGGAGAGTTCAATTTATTCAAAATATATTTATCTCTGGAAGAGTAGCCTGTTAGATTAAATATAATCTTTTCCCCTACTTTCATAGCTTGCACGATAGCCTTCAAATTATTTGTGTCTGAATAATAGGTTCCAAAACCTTTAAGAGGAGTTAAGTTGGTATTTACATATGAGAAAATCTCTAGTTTAGGATTATAAATCGAGATAGCAAGAATATTGTCTTTATCAGACAATAAGATTGGAAGACTTGTTTCATCTTTTGTGAGGACTTTATCAATCTTCCTATCTAAAGTTATTGCAGACAAACAAGTAGATTCTTCCATATCTGCTGTTATTTCTAAGGGCAAAATGGTATTGGGAGAAAAGGTTATTTCATTTTCTTGAAGAGGTATTTTTTCATCGTCTATATAAGAATAAAACAAAATATTATTTTCTCCTATAGAAATAGATTCAAAAGATGGCTTCTTTGAATCAAGCTTTGAATTATAAGATATGTAACATTTCTGATTATTTTCACAATCTAATTTTCCTATGTTTGTTTTTGAAGAAATTTCTCTGTTCGAACACTCTCCTCCGAAAAAGGCGCATTTGACTGAACAATCTTTTTCTTTAATCGATTCTTGAATTATAGAATCTTCTGCACATAGAAGCCCAATTTCTTTTACTCCTCGATATAATCTAGAGTTGTCTATTATTTTCATTTCTTCTTTAAGTTCCTTCCGAATTTCTTCTCCTATTAATGTAATTCCAACAACATTATAAAATTCATTTTCCGAAAATTGTTTAGCTTCCGAATTAAGCCTAATAATTTCATTTTTTTGTGAACTTCCAGAGTCTTTTTTTGAGTTTATAGAAGCAATTAAAAAATTATTTCCTCTAAAATAGATTTTATCATCTTTATAATTGAAATAGGATTTTTTTGTTGGAGAAAGTTTTCCTTCTTTAAATTTCAAATCTTCGATTAAATAGATATTTCTATCTCTTCCGATATATCCTATAGGATATTTACAATCAAATTTAATTAACTCATCTATCCCTTCAATCACTTGGTCTTTATCTTCTTGTTTATCATTGCCTGGGAGATTTTTAAAAATAGTATTCAGATCAAATTTTGTAATGAAAATAATTGCGATGAGTACTACGGCGATGACTATAATCCAAACGATTACTTCCTGTGTTCCAGCTTGGGCTTTTTTGTTTTTCATCCGTTTCCGAACCTTAGAATTTTTTTAAATGAATCTAATCCTCCGGAAAGTTTTCCACTAAGAGTCATAGAAATTAGGATGACAACAACTAAGATGACAATTCCTAAAATAAACCATCCGGTAAAATCTGCTGGTAACGAAACTCCTCTCTTTGTTTTCATAATTATTAGAGAAGAAAAGGATTAATAAACTTTATGCTAATTCAATTCTTGTAGATGAATTCGTCAATTCTATTTTTTGCCTCTTCTCTTTTCTTTTGATGTTCCCTTAAGAATTCATTTATTTTATCAATTAGAATTTTTTTTAATTCTCCCGAGAGCATTTCTCCCTTTTCATATTTGATTTTTATTTCTTCTAATTTTTTTTCATCCGGTTCAAAAAACATTTTTAAATATTGAAAACTAACATCCGTTTCAGTATTTCCTCCTAGTTTTCTATGTTCTTCAATTGTATCTCTTCCTCCTGAAAATGCATATTTATTTATTTTTCTCTTTACTTCTGAAGGGGAATCTGTAAGGGCAATAGATTTATCTGCACTTGAAGACATTTTTCCAGATATGCCTTCTAATGGAGGAAGAAATAATCCTTGAATAGATGCAGGTTTAAAATAACCTAATTTAGGGAGAATATCTCTTGTTAACCTGAAATGAGGATCTTGATCAATCGCATGGGGAATTAAGCAAGCCATTTTTTTCTCTTTTAATATCGAGGGAAGAAAAGCAGGAACTGCTTGAATTGATGTATAAAAAAATTGTCCTATATTATTTGTGTCCGTAAGACCAAATGAAGATTTCACCGAAGAGGCAGTTAATTTTTTTGCAACTTTGATTGCTTCAGGATAGATTAAATTTGCATGATAGGTATCAATTAAGAAATGTGTTTTTTTAGGATTAAATCCTATTGCAATTACATCTAGCATATTTTCATAAGTCCACTTTTGTATCTCTTCATAAGATTTATCCTTAAATAAAAATTTTTCATCGTCTGTGAATTGAAACCAAAGCTCACAGTCTAAAGTATCTTGCAACCATTTTGTAAATTTCCAAATCATAGCATGCCCTAGATGAATAGGTCCTGATGGACCACAACCAGTATACAAAAATAAATTTCCCTTTTCATGTTCTTTCAATGCAAAATCCAAGTCTCTATGTGCAAAGAAAATTCCTCGCTTTAACATAAAATGTTCTTCTTTAGAAAGTTTATTAATTTTTTCTAAGAGTTTTTTATCTATTCTTGTTAATCCAAACTCATTAATTAGTTTTTCATAATCAATTTCTCCTTTAACATCATAAGGGGTTACCTCAAATTCTTTTTCATTTTCCATAAATTAACTTAGAGAAAGAGGTTTATAAAGATTTATTTTAGAGTTAATTTGAATATGCTTCTTTATGTAGTTTGTGAATTTCTTTATCCTCTCTAATTATTTTCAATAATAGATTTATTTCCTTTGCAACAGCATTTTTTAAATCCATAGGATGTAGATTCTTTTTAATGAAATCTTTTTCAACCTCTTCATACTTAGTGTATTCAATATTTCCTCCAAATTTTTCTGGTCGTTCTACGATAAACTTTTCATTTCTATCGTTCTTTAAAACAAATATTAAATATTGTAATAATGCCATTATTCCATTATTTGGATTTCCCTCAATACAGTCTGCCTTGTTTATTTTTTTTATTACTTCAAACTCTTCTTCTAATGTATCAATTTTTGTATTATCTATACTGGAACTCATTTTTTCTCCAACTAAACCTCGAATCATTGGATTCATTAGTTCTATTCTAGGCATATACCCTATTTTTGGTAAGTATTCTCTTGCATAAACCATTATTTTTCTTTGATCTATTCCTCCAAATTGCATATCTACCTTTAAATATTCTTCATCTAGTGCTTGCATTAATGGATATATGATTCCAGACATCTTAGGATTATCTCCCAATTTAACAACCTCTGCTGCAGCATGTTTTGCATTATTTATTGTAGTGTAGGTACTCAATTTTAATAAATCATGAAAATAGTTTTTGTCTAGTTGTAAATCACTTCCTTTTACAAACTCTAATTTGGCAGTATCTACATCTATAGTTTTTAAAATTAATAAGATCATTTTCTTATAGTAATTATATCTCCTTTCTAAAATTTCCCAAGGAACACTATCTAATGCTGCGTGTAAATCGGCTAATAAGATTTTTACTTTTATTCCTGCTTTTAAAAAATCTGCAATTTTCATCATGGGAAAAAAATAAGCTATAGAAATGCTTCCGGTAGGCATAGTCCCCCAATATAATGAAATTTCTTTTTCATTTTTTACTAGTTCATCTAATTCTTTCTCACCTATAATTTCCTGGAGATTTCTCTTGATCAACTCTAGTCTTTCTTCAGTAGATAATTCTTTATCTGTCATATTAAATTTTATCTTAGGGGTTATTTAAATATTGCTATAAATAATTAGTAACTTATTTAAAGTTCTTTTTTGTATTTTATTTATGAGTAGAAAAAAGATAGGTCTTGCGTTAGGTGGAGGCGGTTCTCGTGGACTTGCACACATAGGAGTTCTCAAGGTCTTAAAAGAGAATAATATTCCTATAGATTACGTTTCTGGAACTAGTATGGGGGCATTAATAGGGGCTTTTTTTTGTTCAGGAATGAATGTAAATCAAATAGAAAAAGAAATAATCTCTTTAAATTGGAAAAATTTGTTAGACTATTCAATTCCTACAAAAGGACTGATAAAAGGTAAAAAGATAGAAGAAATGTTAAGGGAAAAGTTGGGAAATATAAATTTCAATGATTTGAAAATTCCCCTCCTAGTGACTGCTTATGATATTAAAAATGATCAGGAAATTATTTTTTCTAAGGGAAATGTAGTTCAAGCGATCAGGGCGAGTATTTCAATACCGGGAATATTTATTCCTGTTTCAAATAAGGAAAGAATTTTGGTTGATGGAGGGGTTGTTGATCCTATGCCTACAGAAATTTTAAAAAACTATGCAGATATTATTTTCGGAGTTAGTGTAGCTTCAATTAAACCAAGAGATGTTATTTTTGATGAAGAGGCTATTGCAAATGACAAGAGTTTGACTATTCCCGGAATTCTTAAAACAACCTCAAAAGCTGTTGCAATTTTAAATTCGGAGGTTAATCGAGCAGATATTATTAAAAAAGAAATTGATATTCTGATTAATATTGATTTAGGAAATCGCGAAATTTTGGATTTTAAAAATCCTCAAGAAATAATCTCAATAGGAGAAAGATTTGCGAAGGAAAATTTAGATAAAATTAGGAGACTTACTAAGACCAATTTTCTTAAGAATGTATTATTTGATTTTAGAGATAGTTTTGAAAAAAATATCCCTGGAGCGGAAAATCTAAGAAATTTCGGAAAGCGAAAGATTTAAAAATATTAGTTAACTATTGTTAACATGGCTAAAATAAATTTAAGTGTGGTTTATCTTTCCTTAATTGGAACTCTATTTTCTGGATTTTTAGTTTTTAAAAAACTAGTTTCTAAGACTTGTGCTTTAAGAGAGGGTTGTTTATATTTATTCAATATTCCAACTTGTGTATATGGATTTATTATGTTTTTGAGTATATTAATTTTATCCTATTTAACCTACCTTAAGAAGAAAAAACTGAATAACTATATTTTAGGAGTATCTGCAATAGGCGTATTATTCTCTATATCTTATTCAGTCTACGAATTATTTTTTACTCCCTTGAATATATTGAATGGAATGACATATAGTTTAGGATTACCTAGTTGTGTGTATGGACTATTTATGTTCATAGCAATATTTATCATCTCGTTAAAAAAGAAATAATTTTTTATTTTTCTTAAGTCTTAATTTTTAGGAAATCAATTTTCTTGAGACCTCTTCAATATCCTCTATTGAAACTCTGATTTGTTCGGTTGTATTTCTATCTCTAATTGTTACAGTATTATTTTTTTTAGATTCCTCGTCTATAGTAATACAGTAAGGAGTTCCAATTTCATCATTTCTTGCATATCTTCTTCCCACAGATCCGGAATCATCATAGCTAACATTCATATTTTCTTTTAATTTAAGATAGATTTTTCTAGCAATTTTAGTTTGTTCTTCATCTTTTTTTATTAAAGGAAATATTGCAAATTTTATAGGAGAAAGTTGAGGATTTAATTTTAAAATAATTTCATTTTTCTGGTTTTTAGAGTAAGCGTCAAATAGGAAAACTAGAAATGCTCTTTCTAACCCTAGTGATGGTTCTGAAATTACCATTGGTAAAAATTTCTCACCAGTTTCTTCATCTTTCAGCTCCAAATTTTTATTAGAAACTTTTTGATGTTGAGTCAAGTCGTAATTCCCTCTGTCGGCTATTCCCTGAAGTTCTCTAAATCCAAATGGAAATTTATATTCTATGTCCCAAGTATCTGTTGCATAGTGTGATTTTTCATCTTTCAAATGCTGTCTTATTCTAAAATTATTCATATTAGCCCCAAGAGATTTAAACCATTGAAGCTCTATGGCTAGCCAATAAGCATGCCAGGGAAGCAAAATAATTTTTTCTTTCAAAGCTTTAGAAATTTTCATAATTTTTGCTTCCTCTTTTTTTTCCTGCATCTCGGAGGAATATATTGCTATTTCTAAATCCGGAATTTCATAAGGGCAGGTTTCTTTTTTTGAAGGATTGATAAAATACTCTATTTCCATCTGCTCAAACTCCCTACATCTAAATAAGAAATTTCTAGGAGAAATTTCATTTCTAAATGACTTTCCTATCTGAGCAATTCCGAAAGGTAATTTTACCCTCGTTGTATCTGTGATTTGTTTGAAGTTAGAAAAGATTAGTTGTGCGGTTTCAGGTCTTAAAAATGCTTGAACTGAATCCTCTTTTATAGGCCCTATTTGAGTTGTAAACATAGGATTAAATTCTCCCTTACTTTCCCATTCCCCTCCGCATTTTTCACAGGAGGTTATTTCTAATTCATGCTTATCTACCTTAGACTTGTTTTTACATTTTTTACAAACTACTGCAAGATCTACAAAAGAATCTACATGTCCTGAAGCTTTCCAAACCTTAGGGTGTGTGATTATAGATCCGTCAATCCCTACAATATCTTCTCTTTGATATACGTGATATTTCCACCAGGAATCCTTTATATTTTTCTTGAGTTCAACTCCTAATGGTCCAAAATCCCAAAATCCTGCTAAACCTCCATAGAGTTCTCCAGAAGGAAAAACAAATCCTTTCCTTTTACAGAACATACTCATTTCATCAATGCTAATGTTTTCCATATTATAAGAATATTAATTTAGTTTAAAAAACTTTCTTGAAATCAAAACCATCCCTTTTTGATTCTTTCAAGCATCCAACTAGAAAATTCAATAGTTCTATCGTCTGCAGTTTTTAGATTTGCGGAACATAAACCACAAGGAGTTAAAATTTTTTTAGCATCTTTTGGAGCTTCTTGAGTTCTTCGCTTTGCGACTTTTTTAGCTATTTCAGGATAATTTGCTCTTACTCCTCCTCCAGCTCCGCAACAGAGAGCTTCCTCTCGGTTATGAATCATTTCCTTCAATTCTCCCCCAAGAAGATTTATCAATTCTCTAGGTTCATCATAAATATTAGAAAATCTACCAAGGTGACAGGGATCGTGATAAGTTACTACTTCAGATTCTAATCCTCTTTTTTTCTTTCTTGCTTTTAATTTTTCTAAAATTAAACTTAGTGAAAAAACAACTTCAATATCCCAGTTTTTTAGAAGTTTAGGGAATTCGTTTTTGAACATATTATAACATCCTGGACAGGGAGTTATTATTTTCCTTACTTTTCTTTCTTTAAAGATTTTTAAATTTTTTTCTGCAAGCTTTTTAGAATCTTTTTTAAATCCAGCATTAAAAACAGGACTTCCACAGCAAACTTCATCGGGAATCATTATAAAATCTATTCCAAGTAAGTTTAGAACTTCCTTATAATTTTCCATTTCTTTCTTCATAGCATACTTTAACATACAACCAGGGTAGTAGAGGGTTGTAGATCCTAGATTTTTGAAAAAACTTATTAGCCCCATAATTGATATTTGTTTTTATTCAATTTAAATGTTTCTATATTGATTTAGAAAACTTTTTATATTCTTTAACTTACCTAGAAAGATGAAAGAAAAAATTCTTAATATAGGAGATAGAGTTTTGTTAAAAACTAGTGAGAGAAATTGGGAAGGGACTGTCTTGGAAAGTTATAGCTCTGAAATTATTTTATTGAAACTTTCTTCAGGATATAATATTGGGATTCGGGAGAAAGATATACTAAATTTAGAAGTTTTAGAGAAAGCTAAGAACTTTGAAAAAGTTGAATTATCTTTAGAAAGAAGGGAAGGTTTAAGGAATGTTGCGATTATTATTACGGGAGGGACAATTTCTTCAAGATTAGATCCTAAAACCGGAGGAGTTATTTCTACAGATGTAGAGGAAATTTTGAATATTGCTCCTGAAATAAAAAATATTTGTAATATAGTAAAAATTGAAAATCCATTCATGAAATTCTCTGAAAATATGTCTTTCTTAGACTGGAAAAAACTGGCTGAAAAAACTGCAGAGTTATTAAACGATAAGTCTATTGACGGAATAATTATTTCTCACGGAACAGATTTCTTGCATTATACTTCTTCTGCTCTTTCTTTTATGTTGGGGAAATTAAATAAACCAGTTGCTTTAACTTATTCTCAGAGGAGTATTGATAGGGGAAGTAGCGACGCTTATTTGAATTTAATTTGTGCTGCAAGATATGCTGTTTCGGACATTGCTGAAGTTGCAATAATCGGACATAAAAATTTAGATGATGAATCTTGCTTGGCGATGCCTGGAACAAAAACTAGGAAACTTCATACCTCGAGGAGAGATGCTTTCAAGGTTGTAAATTCTGAACCTTTTGCTGAAATTTCTAAAACTGAATTCAAAATTTTAAGAAGTTTCAATGCTCGTTCAAGAATTAATGTTAAATCTAATACTCAATATACTGATAAAGTTGCAGTAGTAAAAATTATTCCGGGACAGAATCCAGATATTTTAGACTTTTATGAATCTCAAGGATATAAAGGAATTATCTTAGAGGTTGCGGGTATAGGTCAGGTTCCAGGAAAAGATGCTAGCGCGTATAATTGGTTAGCTAAAATAAAAAAATTAATTGAGAAGGGAATAATTATTTGTGCGGTTCCTCAGACAATTTATGGACGATTAAATTCTAAGGTTTATGAAAATGGAAGAGAGTTAGAGAAGACAGGGATTTTATTTTTAGGAGATATGTTGTCCGAAACTGCCTTTGTAAAATTGTCTTGGTTACTGGGTCAAAAATCTCTTCTTAAAAAACCTGAGGAAGTTAAAAAAAGAATGTTGGAAAATATTGTTGGAGAGTTTAGTGAAAGACTATAGAATTAATTATTTCCATTTAACTTCTACCATATCTGTTCTTTCTCGAGGATCAAAATCTATTCTGTCTAAATCTCTTGTCTCAAAAAATATTCCTTTGTTAAACATTTTTAATCCTAGATAAGCGATCATTCCAGCATTGTCTACGAGGAATTCTTTTTCGGGACAGAAATATTTTACTCCTCGCTGTTCGCACATTTTTTTAGCCATTTCTTGAAATCTTGAATTACAAGCAACTCCTCCTCCAAGAACTAACTCTTTTTTCCCAGTATGTGCTATTGCTCTTTCTGCTGCTTCAACTAGCATCGAGAAAACAGTTTCTTGTAATGAGAATGATAAATCTTCTAGGCTTTCTCCTTTTTCAAAAAGTTGTTTAAGCTTTGTCTGAATTCCAGAAAAAGAGACATCCATTCCTTTTATTGAATAGGGAAGTTCGATAAATTTATTTCCTTTTTTTGCAGCCTCTTGAATTTTTGGACCTCCTGGAAATCCGAAGCCAACATGTCTCGCAAAAGTATCTATAAAATTTCCGACCCCTAAGTCTAGAGTCTCTCCAAAAATCCTATATTTATTTCCTTCATAAGCAATTATTTGTGTATTTGCTCCTGAAGCGTAAAGTAGAACAGGATCCTTTGCTCCAGTAGTTTCTCCAATTTCTAGATGTGCGATACAATGATTTACAAGAATTAAAGGAATATTTAATTCTCTGGAAAGTTCTTTTGCAAATTCCATTCCTGCTTTTAAAGAAGGGGCTAAACCTGGAGCGTTAGAAAAAGCAATTGCAATTAATTCTTCTTTTCTTATTTTTGTTTCTTGCAAAGCTTTTTTAAAAAGAGGTCTTGAAACTTTTTTATGATGTTTTCCTAATTCACTAGGAATCAAACCTCCTCTTTCTGTTGTAAAGAGATCTCTTAGATTACAAAGAAATTTTTTTGATTTAATATCTAAAATTGCAATACCAAAGGTATGTGCTGTACATTCAATTCCTAACAGATATTTTTCTCCCATAATATAGGAACAGAATTTGAATATAAAAACTTAATTAAATATAAAGAATTAAAAAATTATTGAATGAACCCGCCTTCCCTACAAGACGGGTTCATTAATAAAGTATGAACAAATGATAAATAAAAAAATTATTTCTTCTTCTTAGCTGTAGTCTTTTTCTTTGCTGCAGGTTTTTTCTTAGCGGAAGCTTTTTTCTTCTTTCCACCTCGCGCCATAACAGCTTCACAAACGTTTCCTTTTCCGTCAACATAATAAAGATGTCCTGGCTTTCTTTCTACAACATTTTTTACGATTATCTTTCCCATTTTTAACCTCCTTTTGATAATTAATAAACATAATGACGACCAGTATTTAAATCTTTTGTTTTTTCTCGTCGAAGGTTTGTTATTATTTAGTGATTATCTTCGAGATTCTTTAAAAATTACTCTATCAAAAGATTTATAAACTCTTTTTGTAAGTTAAAAATATTGGGTGCAAAATTCAATTGAAGAGTAGCTCTAACTCCCAATATTTGTTATAAAATGGCTATCAAGAAAGAAAATAAATTGAAAGAAGATATCGTTGATGTTTCAAAAGATAAAGTGACGGAAGTTTCAGAAGAAGATAAGGAACAAACAGGCCTTACACAAATTGAGGACTATATTAAAACTGCAGCTTATCTCGGAACAAAGGTTGTAACTCCGACGATGAGAAAATATATTTATAGAAGAAGACTTGATGGTCTAGCAATTCTAAATACTCTTTTAGTTGATAAAAAACTTCAGGATGCTATTGATTTTGTTGTTAAGTTTAAACCAGATGAATGGACTTTAGTTTGTAAGAGAGAGGCAGGTTGGAGAGCTACCAAGATGTTTTCAGAACTTACCGGAGTTAGATTATTTACTAAGAAATATCCTTCAGGAATTTTAACGAATACTGATCTTTCTAATTTCATTGAAACTAAGATGATTTTTATAGCCGATCCATGGATTGATAAGAATGCATTAAGAGATGCAAAAAAAATTAGACTTCCTGTAGTCGGAATATGTAATACAAATAATAATACCTTCGATATAGATTATGTAATCATCGGTAACAATCATAGCAATAAGTCTTTAGGACTTTTCTTTTGGATCTTAGCTAAGGAATATATGAAAGCTCATAAGATTAAAAAAGATATTCCAAGTTTAGAAGATTTTGTTGGAGAGGAATTAATTCTTGAAGAACCTAGAAAGAAGAAGAAAGAAGAATTGAAAGTAGAGAAATTAAAAGCAGAAGAGGAATTAATTGAAAAGAAGTTTAAGAAAATTGCACAGGAGGAAGCAGGGGCAGAACTGGGAGTTTGATTTTAAAAACAAAAGATTTATAAATCAAATATTCAGTTTTACTATACCGATGACCGAAGAGTGAGGTTCGTTCTAAGGTTTTGATTAAAAATGACAGAAAAAATATATGAATTTGTAAAGAAGGCTGTTAAGACTGGAAAGATAGACCGAGGAATCAATGAAGTTACAAAGGCGTTAGAAAGAGGAGTTGCTAAGGCAGTTATTGTTGCAATGGATGTTTCTCCAAAAGAATTAATTCAACATATTCCTATTTTAGCAAAAGAGAAAAATATTAAATATTTCGAAGTAGAATCGAAAGAAAAATTAGGTATTTCCTCTGGAATTTCAGTTTCTACTGGAGCTATCGCAATCATAAACGAAGGCGAGGAAAATTTGGCCTCCTTAGGTTAGTATGGCAAAAGAGCAGAAAATACAAAAAAAAGAAAGTTCTGCCTCAAAGGGTTCTGATAAAATAATGGAAGTATCTGGAGCTGTTCCTGCAGTGGTTGAGGCTATCTTAGGAAGAACCGGAATGAGAGGAGAACTAACACAAGTTAAATGTAGAGTTTTACAGGGAAGGAATATGGGAAAACAATTAAGAAGGAATGTAAAGGGGCCTATTAAAAAAAGAGATATTTTAATGTTAAGAGAAACTGAAATCGAAGCTAGAAAATTAATGAAACGAATTTCGAAGGGGGCGTTTAGCTAAAATGCCTGTTTGTTCTTTTTGTAAATCTAGCTATGAATTTCCTAAGGGAACTAGTGTGGTTCAGAAGGATGGAAATGTAAGATATTATTGTTCTTCTAAATGTAGGAAAAATTCAGAGATGGGAAGAGATAATAGAAAGGTTAAGTGGGTTAAAAAGAAAAAGGTTGAAACTGAAAAACCTTCTAAATAATTATAAAAACGAGAGTGCAAATTATAAAAATAATTAGTTTAAATCTCTCGAAAATTCTTTTTTGAATATTATATTTTTGTGAAATAAGGATCTATTTCATCTATTGTTTTTGAAACTAAGATTTCTAATTTCTTTATTTCTTTAACTATATCTTCTCTTTTTTCAACTTCACTAGGAATATATTTTTTATAGTCTAGAATTTTTGTTTGCAGGTCTTCAATATAATCTCTTATCGGAGAAATTAAGTTTATCTGAAAGTGTCTTTCCGAATTTAAATAAAGTTCTCTAGCTAGATTTAATGCCCTTACAGATTTACATACTTCCTTATATGCGGAAGTATAGTTTTGATTTAATATTTCCTTTGTCATTTTATTTACTAACCCTGGAAAGGGCTCATAGAACAAATCAATTAGTGAGTTCTATTCGCCCCTTCTGGGAAAAAAGAGGTGATAATTATTACAAGAATAAAGACTATTTAAATCTTTCGGTTGTTGTAATTGCTAAGTGACAAATGGAATTAGTCTTCACAATCATCAATAGTTATTGAATCTAGATTGTCATAATATTCTTTATTTTTTTTACTACATTCATCACAATATTTTCTTTGAAATCTTGCTGTGGATTTTGTTTCAAATTCTTTTCCACAAGTTCCACATTTAACTGTTTTTAATCGAATTTTAACCTTAATTTTATTTGATTTGTTATCCATTATAATGCATTAAGACAAGTTAGAATTATAAACCTATGCTTTAATTAAATTCTTTCATTGATCCAGCCTCGAATCATTTCTTCAGATTTTACACCTAAGAATTCATCTACAACCTCTCCGTTTTTGAAGAGTTTAACTGATGGAATAGACATGATTTCATATTTTTCTGCCATCGCAGCATTTTCATCAACATTAAGTTTTAAAATTTTTACTTTCCCCTCATAATCTATTGCTAATTTTTCCATAATCGGTTTTAACATTAGACAAGGACCGCACCACGACGCCCAGAAGTCTACCAATACAGGCATATCATTTGACTTTTCAATGACTTTCTCCTCAAAATCTGAATCTGTAACTTCCATATATTTTATCAGAACTATTAGTTTATAAATCTTAGTAAACATTGATGAATTATGAAAAGTATAGATTCATTAATTAAATTTGGAATTATTTTAATAAATAAGCCTTCAGGACCGACGAGTTTTACCGTTAGTGATTTTGTTAGAAAAGAATTAGAGTTAAATAAAACAAGTCATTTTGGAACTTTGGATCCTCAGGTTAGCGGGGTCTTACCAATTGCTTTAGGAAGGGCTTGCAGACTTGCAGGGTTTTTTCTAGGAGAGAACAAAACTTACATTGGGATTTTAAGAACTCATGAAGAAATTTCTATGGCTAACTTACAAAAAATTATAAATGAAAATTTTATTGGTAGAATTAAACAACTTCCCCCTAGGAAATCTGCAGTTAAGAGAGCAATTAGAGAGAGGGAAGTTGTAAGTTTTAAAATTTTAGAAAAACAAGGAAGGGATTTTCTTTTTGAAACTGAAGTTCAGGGAGGAACTTATATTCGGAAATTATGTTCGGATCTTGGAGAATTAATCGGAGGAGCACACATGTTAGAACTAAGAAGAATAAAGGCAGGAATATTTTCTGAAGATAAGATTTTTTCTCTTTATGAATTTGAGGAGGCTGTTAAGGAATATAAAATAGGCAATTTAGAAAATTTAGAGAAAATGATTATTCCTGCAGAGAAGGCTATAAAAGAGAATCTAGAATTTGTTGAAGTGAAAAAGAAATCTCTGAAAAAATTATTAACTGGAAAGCCGATTGAAGAAAATGACTTGGAAAAACTTCCCTCTCAGAATATTTTTGCAGTGTTTTCGGAGGAAAGGTTTATAGAAATTGCTAAAAAAACAGATGAAAAAGGGATCCTCGCAAGACCATTGTTTGTATTAAATTGATTTGAACTATGTTTTAAGGACTACAAAATCTTATAAAAGAGAGAGTCTTTATCTGAACATGGAAGAAGAAGAGTTTATCTCTAGCGATGGAGAGATTTATGAAAAGAAGGGAGAAAATCAAAACCATTCAGAGGAGAGATTGATTGAGGCAAAGAGTTTCTTTTCTATGCAGAAAAAGAAGTTAGGAATTGCAGCTAAAAAGGGAGATAATATTGTTGTTATAGATTTTAAGGAACTTTCTGAATTTTCTCCAGAACTTTCTGAAGAGTTAATAAATAAACCCGAAGATACTTTAAAGATTTTAGAATCAGCCCTCTTAGAGGGGGGGTTAATTTCAGATCCGAGAGTAAGATTAGAGAGTATTTCTAAAACTCAAGAATTAAAAATTAGAAATATTAGAGCGGTTAATCTTGGAAGAATGATTTCTATTGAAGGGATTGTTCGTCAGGCATCGGAGGTTAGACCTCAAGTAATAAATGCAAAATTTGAATGTCCTTCTTGTGGAGCTATTTTGTCTATTATCCAGATGGAAAAGAAATTCCAAGAACCTAACAGGTGTAATTCTTGTGGAAGGAGGGGAGGATTTAGGATACTCGCAAAGGAGATGGTGGATGCACAGAGATTGGTTTTAGAGGAAAGTTCAGATGCATTGTCTGGAGGAGAACAACCTAAGAGAATGCAAGTTTTTCTTAAAGAAGATTTAGTAGATCCTAAGATGGAAGAGAGAACCACTCCGGGAAGTAAAGTTAGAGTTATTGGAGTTTTAAAGGAAATTTCTTTACCACTTCCAACCGGAATTCAGACAAGATTTGATTTAGCAATTGAGGCAAACAATATCATTCCTTTAGAAGAAACCTTTGATGATTTATCCATTACTGAAGAAGAAGAAACTCAAATTAAGGAATTAGCTGCTGAACCCAATGTTGTAGAAAGACTTGCAAGAAGCATTAGTCCATCTGTTTGGGGTTATCAAGAAATTAAAGAATCTTTGGCATTACAACTTTT
>CAZHYK010000006.1:16041-21958 GCA_964536715.1 Candidatus Woesearchaeota archaeon
GCTTCAAAAAGAGGACAGGTTTTCTTAGTTAGAGAGGTCTTAGAAGATCTTGAATCTAGGCTTGGAAAATTAATTCCTCAAGAAGAATTGGAAAAGGAGATTGGAGAAAGGATGAAGAAGGACGAATTGGAGGAGGCAATTGATAAGTTATTAAGAGCGGGAGATATTTTTAGGCCTAGAAAAGGACATCTTCAAAGAGTTTAATCTATTTCAATAATGTTTATAAAACAAGGGATAATTTAGTGTATATGGCAATTGAGTTAAATGAGGTTAGAAAGAGAAATACTGCTTACAAATTTAGAATCGGAGATGTTTTGAAGGGTAAGCCAGTTATGAAAGATGAGAGATTTAATTGCGTTGAGATTGGAGATAAAAACGTTGTTAGGGTAAATATCATTGCGAATGTTATTGATAAATATGTTGCAGAGGGAGAGAAAAAATATGCAGTTGCAACTATTGATGATGCCTCGGGTCAGCTAAAAATAAAGACTTTTGGAGAGGATATTGAAATAGTAAAAAATCTTTCTCAAGGAGATACTATTCAGCTTGTTGGATTGTTAAGAGATTATAATAACGAGATTTATGTTTTACCTGAAATTGCGAAGAGGATAGATCCTAAATGGTTGTTGATTAGAAAATTAGAGATACAGATTTCTAGAAAGGATCTTGTTTCTTCTAGTGATGCTCCTTTGAGAGATGTAATTCTTGAAAAAATAAAAAATGCAGAAAAAGATGATGGCATTGAAATTGACAAATTGATTATGGATAGTAGTGATTCTTCCCCTTCTATAATAAATGCAGAAATTAAAAAATTAATTGAAGATGGAATGATTTACGAACCGAGACCGGGCAAGCTTAGATATTTAGGTTAATATTTTATAAATCAACAAATTTATAAATAACATTATCTTTAATTTTCTATGGAAAAAGAAAAATATAATTGGATGATTTTCGGATTAATTTGTTGCTTGGCTCTTGTAACAATCTTTTTATTAATTTTTGATAAGGGAGAGATAAATCCCGAAGTTGAACGAGATAAAATTCTTGAGAAATGTTTAGAGAGGGTTAATCCTATTCTATATGGAATTGAAAGTTATCAGGCATTTCAATCTCAAAAGGAAGAGTTAGGAGAATTATTTGAAAAAGTTCAGATGATAGATTGTATTCAGGAAAAGGAAAAATGCGTAGGAGTATTATTGGTCCCGGCTTGGAGAGTGAAGGAACAATTATATTATGGTTCTTTTTCTAAGGATGTATTGATTAAAATATGGGGGTGTGAGGATGGTGTTTAAAATAAAGGTTGATAAGGATGTTTGCATTGGATGTGGGAGTTGTGAGGCTGTCTGTCCTGAAAATTTTAAGATGGTTGATGGTAAGGCAAGGGTTATAAAAGAATCTAAGGACTCCTTGATTTGTGAGGGAGAGGCGAGAGATTCTTGTCCTGTTGACGCAATTTCAATCACTAAAAAATAATTAAATAAGGGAGGTAAAAATGCAAGAAATAAAAAAGTTTAGTTTAATTCCTTTGGCGAAGGTAATTGCACTCTTCGGAGTTATACTAGGATTTATCCAAGGAATTTTAATGACGATAAATAGTGTAATCTATGCTAGAAATGGATTCTCATTAACTCTTTCTGAAGCAATGTCTTACATTGTAGAAGATCCTGGAATAGGATTTAGCCCTATTTTAATTGCGCTTGGGTGGTGGAATATAATTTTATTACCCATTGCTATAGGAATTGTATATTTTGTTTCTGGAATAATTATGGGTTGGATTTACAATCTAGTTTCTAACTGGATTGGCGGAATCAAGGTAGAATTATCCGAACCTAGAAAAAACGAAACAAAAAAATCTAAGAAAAAATAATTTACTTTCCTCTTTATTTTTTTAGAGGATTTTTATTTTTTTTCATTTCTGTCTATTTCATTATGAATAATTGTAAAAACCTGGGAAGCGAAAATCATCTTTGGGGAAACAGAAATTTTATCTATTTTTTTTAAAAATTTATTTTTTCCTTTTGGAAATCCGTCGTGGTCTCCAATAATAAAAACCTCATTTCCTTTTAATTTCAAGTCTCTTATATCCTTTCCGTTTTTGTCTAAGAGAAAAATGTTCTTTCCTTGAGAATCCAATTCTTTAATTAAGGCCTCTAAGGATTTTTTTTCGGCATAACATCCAGGGAAAATTTTATTAATTTTTCCTTGCTCTCTCGGGCATTTGTATAACATTCTTTTTATCAAGCCTGAAACATCTTTTTTAGAGATAGGAAGATCCTTGTCATATTCAATAATTAAATGAACGGGAGGGTTTGGAGGCCCGTCAAAAATGAGGTGGAGTTTTACGTCTTCTCTAGTTTCATTTGAAATAAAAAATACTGAAATTATTACATTACAGACTATATCCATCCTTCCTGCTTGCATAAGATTATCTTTTATTAAATTTCCAGAGGTAACTGCATTTTTGGAATAATAAATAAATTCTCTCATATTTTCATTAAATTTTCTTTATTTATAAGAGTTAGGGAAGATTTTTATAGTCTTATCTTTTAGATTTTTTATGGAAAAGAAGAAATTTTTTATAACAACGGCAATAGATTATCCTAATGCGGAGCCTCACCTTGGACATACCTATCAAAAGGTTATTGCAGATATTTTAGCGAGGTGGCATAAGGTTTTAGGAGAAGATGTTTTCTTTTTAACTGGAACTGATGAACATGGAAAAAAAATTCAAGAAACTGCAGAAAATCTAGGGAGGAAACCTCGAGAGTTTGTAGATGAACTTTCTACTAAATTTAAGGAAGCTTGGAATTTGTTGGAAATTGATTATGATAGATTTATTAGAACTACAGATAAGGATCATGAAAAATTAGTCCAAGAAGCTATAGAAAAGTCTAAAGAGAATGGAGATGTTTATCTAGGAGAATATGAGGGATATTATTGTGTGGGATGTGAAGGTTATCTAACTGAAAAAGATTTGATAGATGGAAAATGTCCTTATCATGATAAGCCTCTGACTAAAATGAAAGAAGAATCTTATTTTTTTAGATTGAGTAAATATCAAAATTTCTTATTAGATTTGTATGAAAAACATCCTGAATTTGTCTTACCCAATACAAGAAGAAATGAGATGATTGCAAGAGTTAAAGAAGGATTAAATGATTTGAGTATTTCAAGAACTAGCTTTAAGTGGGGAATTCCTTTTCCTGGAGATGATAAACATGTTGTATATGTTTGGTTTGATGCTCTCTATAATTATCTAACTGGAGCAGGAAAAAATAAGGAATATTGGCCAGCAAATGTTCATTTATTGGGGAAAGATAACGGATGGTTTCATACGGTTTATTGGCCTGCTTTTTTAAAGTCCGCGGGATATGAAATTCCTAAAACTGTATTTATTCATGGGTTTCTTTCTTTCAATGGACAGAAGATTAGCAAGAGTTTAGGCAATGCAATTTCTCCAAAGACGTTAGTAGAAAAATATGGGGCAGACACTATTAGATATTTTATTTCTAGACAATTTCCTTTTGCGGAAGGAGAGGATGGAGATTTTTCTGAAAAGGCTTTAGTAGATAGACACAATAATGAACTTGCGAATAAATTAGGAAATTTAGTTTTAAGAGTTTCTGGGCTGATTGAAAAAAATGGAATTGAAAAAACTGAAAATTCTCTAAGAAAAAAACTAGATTTAGAGAGAATCAAAAAACTTTTTGAAAAGTATGAACTGGACAAAGTTCTGAATGAAATTTTTGCTTTCATTGATGTCTGTAATGAATATGTCCAAGAAAATAAACCTTGGGAAACTAAAGATAAGAAAATTCTTTATGAACTTGCAGACTCAATTAAGATAGTTGGAATTTTACTCTGGTCCTTTCTACCTTCTTCTATGGAAAAAATTGCAAAAGAATTTTCTTTTGAGGTGGGAAAAGATAGTTTATCTAAGATTGAAGAATATTTAGACTTTGAAAATATCAGGAAAGGAGAAATTTTATTTAAGAAAATTGAATAATATATAAATGCTTTTAAATAAAATTCATAAAGTTGTTTCATGGATAAAAAATTTTCATTAACTCTTGCCTCTATTTTATGTTCTTTAAATATTATTTATTCTCAAGATTTAGCAGGTTTGGCAGAACCTTCTCTGATTGAAGAAGCTCCTACGGAAATCATAAAAGAGGTGATAGGAGATAAGTCTATATACAGAAGAGATGTTTTTAATTTTCTTTCTAGATTAGATAAACCTCCCAAAAGAGACTATCAGGAATATTTGGGAATGCCTCTTGAGGAAATTTGGATTTCTGAATTAGAGAAAGAATTAAACAAAGATCCATTTTTTTATGCTTGGGAAAAATATAAGCCTAATGATTTGATTATAAAAAATCAAGTTATTGCTTCATTATGGTCTACAGCAGTTATAAAATATCCTTCAATCTTTGGAAAAATAGAGGAGGGAGTTTTTTTGATTAAGGATATTACCACTCTAAAAACTCCAAAATACTTTGACCATTCCTTGAGAATGAATCTTGAACTTTCTCCAAATAACTCTCCTAGAGTAAAAGCTAGAATTATTTCTAAGAATAAGAATAGTTTAATTCATGATATAAACTTCAGGATTACAAATGATAGTTTTGAGATTGCTAAAAAATATTCTTTAGAGAGCTTATCTAGAAATGCTAGTTTTGAGGCAGGATTTAAATATTCCAATGGAGAGCAATTAATTAAGGCTACTTTGAAAATTCCATATTGGTTTGGAGAATAATTCAAAACTCTTATAAATGAGAATTTGTTTTTTTATTTAAGATGGTGAAAAAAAATATTATCAATCCAATAACTCTTCTTGCAGGCTCGGCGATAGGAGCAGGGTTTTTAGGACTTCCATTTGTATTTGCTAAAACTGGATTTTTAATTGGTTTAATTCATTTAGTAATTTTAGGATTTTTTGTTTTATTTATTCAATTAGCTTTAGGAGAAGTGTCTCTAAGGACGAAGGGAAATAGTCATCTTGCAGGTTATGCTGAAAAATATTTAGGAAAAAAAGGAAAGATATTTCTTTTGATTGTAACTTCGTTTTATATTTTTTCTGCCTTAGTTGCCTACCTAATTGCTAGCGGGGAAAGTCTTTCTTATATCTTATTTGGAAGTGTGAAATATGCTTTAATATTTTCATTTTTATTTTGGGTTTTTGTTTCTTATCTGACTTTTATAGGATTAAAAGCGATGAAAGATTTTGGAAGAATTGGTTTCTTCATAATTATTTTTTTCCTAATTCTCATTATGATTTTTTATATTCCTAAAATTCAATTTGAGAATCTTTCTACTATTGATTCATCTAATATTTTTTTACCACTAGGAATTGTTATGTTTTCTTTCTTTTCTTTTTCTTCTATTCCTTCTGCGAGAAGATTAGTTTTAGGAAAGGAAAAATGGTTAAAAAAATCAATTATTATTGGAGCTTTAGTTCCTTTTGTCTTTTATTTGATTTTTTCCTTAATAATTTTAGGAGTTTTTGGAGATAAAGTTCCGCAAGTTGCTACACTTGCTCTCGGAAGATTTTTTGCAATTTTAGGATTAGTTGCTTTGTTTACTAGTTTCCTTCCTCTTTCAATTTCTATACGAGATTTGTTTAGATTTGATTTTAAAATAAAAAGATTTAATGCTTGGTTAATTTGTACAATTGTTCCATTTGTAATTTTTTTAATCATTTATTTTTTTAATCTAATATCTTTTGTTCAGATTCTTTCTATAATTGGAGTTGTTTGTGGAGGAATTATTACAATTACAATTCTAATAATCAATTTATATTCTAAGAAAGAATCATTAAGAACTCCAGAATACGTTATTCCAATAAATTGGACGATGATTATTTTGATATCTATTGTATTAGTCATTGGAACATTATTTCAGCTAGGAATTTTCAACT
>CAZHYK010000007.1:0-5214 GCA_964536715.1 Candidatus Woesearchaeota archaeon
TTAAATTATCAATGTTCGGGATGGCAGGCTCCAGCAGGAGGAAATTGTGAAATTTGTAATGATGACGTCAGGCCTTGTTCGGAATATAGATGTAAATCTTTAGGAAGTAATTGTCATTATTTTGTTGATAATGGGGAGCCGGGATATTGTGCAGGAATAAATGAAATTTGGTCTGCACAGATAAAACCTTGGAATGAAATTCTTACAAAAGGAAATAGTTATAGTTCTGTGCAGAGAAATGGATTTAGAATTCAAGGAAATCTTGGTTCGGGGGTTGATCCTTGGAAAAACCTTATGTTTGGAATAACTACTGACAAACCTGCAACTTGTAGAATTGATAATCAACATACAAAGAATTATGAAGAGATGGCCTATGAAATGTTTTCTCCTATAAATTCTGATAGTGGAAAGGCAGATGGAACTCATCACCAGATTGAATTAAATGCTTTTGCTGGAAGTGGAAGTGCTACAACAATAGGTTTAGTACAGGGAGAAGAAAATGAGTTTTATATTAGATGTATGAATTTTGCAGGACAGGTAAATGAGGCAGAGTTTGTAGTTCAAGCAAGAGTTAGCGAGGGTCCAGATTTAACTCCTGCAAATTTAAATAGATTTGAACCTGCTGATGGAAGCTATCTAAAACAAAGAACTAACTCTACTTCAATGGTTTTATATCTAAATGAACCTGCTGAATGTAGATTTGATTATGAATATGATGTTCCTTCGGGAGAAAGATTTTTTGAAGAATTGAGAGAAGAGATGCAATGTCTTACTAGTAAAAATTCTGCTTATTATGGAGAGTGGATGTGTTATGCTAATTTGGAAAATTTGACAGATGGAGAAAATAATTTATATTTTAGATGTAAGGATCAACCAGATTTAGAGGGAAAGGAAACTGAGAATTATAAAAGACAGATAAATCATTTTAGCACAAATTATAAATTAAATATTTGTACTTCGGGTTTAGAAATTTCTTTATTAAATCAAAATACATTTATTGAAGAACCAAAGTTTGATCTATCTGTAGCAACTTCGGGATGTTTAGGAGACGCAGTCTGTAGTTTTAGAATAGAGAACTTTAGTGAATCTTTTATAGACTTTTATAATACCGGAGAGAAAATTCATTCGCAAGAACTTTCACTTCCTCAAGGAAATTATTCTATTGAGGTTCTTTGCGAGGATGAAGCAAGAAATGTTGCAAATAAGAGTTTTAATTTTGAAGTTTATTTTGATGATGTTGCTCCGCAAATTACAAGAATTTTTAATTCTGATAAACAACTTAGTATAATAACCGACGAGCCTGCTGAATGTATTTATAGCACAAACTCTTCTTTGGCTTGTGGTTTTAATTTTGGAGAGGAAAATATAGGGAGTTTGCTTAATCTCCATACAATCTCATTTAATCCTTCGGAAACTTATTTCATTAAATGTAGAGATGCAAAATTAAATGGTCCCTCGGAATGCTCTACAATTGTTCAACCTCAAACGTGGGATAAATAAAAGTATTTATAAAGGATAGAAATCTATTAAACACATGAGATTAGAGAATAAAAAAAAAGGGGAAATAATCCATATAGGTAAAAGAGCACAATTAACTCTTTTCATAATTCTTGCAATAATAATCGTTAGTGCGATTGTCTTTTTATTTATCTATTTTAAACCTAAATGGGATTTTTCTAGAGCAGATATCCCAAAACTGGATAGTTGTTTTTCTAAATCTATAGACGAACATGTGAAAAACTTAGCAATAAATGCAGGTTTAAAAAGTCCGGAATTCAAACATATGTATATGGGAAAAAATTATACTTTTTTGTGCTACACTGACGAATATCATCAACCTTGTGTCAACCAAGTTCCTTTGATAACTAGAGCTTTTGAAGATTCCTTGAAGGAATTACTTTCTGATGAATTTCAAAAATGTTATGATTCTTCAATAGATGATTTGAAGAAAAGAGGATATGAAGTTAAGTCTGGAAAAATAAGTTTTGATTTAGAGATATTTCCTAATGATATTTTAATTAATGTAGATGCTCCGCTGTCTGTTTCATCTGGAGAGACGAGTACAAAGGCTAAACCAATTAGATATAAACACAAGACGAATTTGTATGAATTATTATCTATTGTAAGTTCAATTGTTCAACAGGAAACTTATTATGGGGATAGCGAGCAGATGGATTTTATGAGATATTATCCGAAGATAAAAATAGTTAAACAGAGAATTGACGACGGAGTTAAGGTGTATAATGTTATAGAGACCAAGGAAGGAATTGATTACCAGTTTGCAATAAAAAGTAGGCCTTGGCCGGCAGGAGGAATTTACTAATGAAATTAATGAACTATGTTATTTTAGTTTTAATAGGAACTTTATTTTTTAATCTGAGTTCAGGGGCTTTAATTTCGGAACCTTCTTTCTGTTGTCAGAGGTCTTTAGGAGGAGGAACTTGTTTAAATCTTCCAGAATCTCAATGTGACTCGGGATTTTTGAAAGCTCCTACCTCGTGTGAATCTACTAGTTTTTGTAAGTTAGGAACTTGTTATGATTCCAGGGAGGGAGTTTGTATGGAAAATGTTCCTCAAGAAACTTGTAATTCTCAGGGAGGAACTTGGAGTGATAAGGATGCTAGCGAATTAGCTGTTTGTCAACCTGGTTGTTGTATCATTGCTGACCAGGCAGCCTTTGTTCCCTTAGTAAGATGTTCTAAATTATCTTCTAGCTTTGGAGTTAATATGGATTTCAGACCTTCTGTAACCTCGGAAGTAGAATGTATCGCTCTTGCAAATTCTCAAGACGAGGGAGCTTGTGTTACTTACAGTGCTTCTGGAATAAATGAATGTGTATTTACAACTAGAGGAGAGTGTGGAGCTCCCGAAGGAGTTATTGCATTAAATAAACAAGTTTCAGAATTAGAAAGAGAGAGCGGGAAGGAATTTTTCAAGGATACTTTGTGTTCGTTACCTGAATTACAAGCTAATGTTGCAAGACAGACAACTACTGGATGTTATAAGGGGATGGTTTATTGGTTTGACGATAAGGGAAATAGAGAAAATGTTTATAGTTCGGATAAGGATAAATCTTGGAACAATGGTAAAACAATAGATCCCGATAGGGTCTGCTCTCCAACTGGAGGAAGTAAGGATTGCGGGAATTGTGACTATTTGCTCGGATCTACCTGTTCGGAATGGTCTGGATTTTTAAATATTGGAGGGCCTAAATTTGGAAATTATTTTTGTAAGAAAACTGAGTGTACTGATATGGATGGAATTAAAAGAAAGAATGGGGAGAGTTGGTGTGTTTATGATATTGAGCCTGGAAGAGGATTTGAGGAAGTAGGCTCTAGACACTTTAGGCAAATTTGTGTAGATGGAGAGATAGTTACTGATCCGTGTGATGATTTTAGAAATCAAATTTGTGTTCATACGGGAATTCCTACTTCGGAAGGAGAATTCTCTATGGCGGCATGTAGGGCTAATAGATGGCAAGATTGTTCTTCTCAAACTCTGAAGAGAAATTGTGAAAATATAGATGTGAGGGATTGTATCTGGACTGAGAGACCTCAGGGGATGAACTTTAGTACTGGAGGAGCTGGAAATGGAGGAATGACAAATCCTATTGGAGCTAATCCTATGACTAATCCGACTGCACAGGGAGGAAGTTCTTTTGATCAGGGAATGCAGACAATGAATGAGGTGGGAAATATCGCTGGGCAAGTTAGACAGGCAATGGTAATCGCTCCTCTGGGAATGCCAATTAATCTAATTAATTCTATTGTCAGCTCGGGAGTAGGACAGTGGGAGATTGATTTTGATTTGTTAAATAAGGTGACTAAATTTAATAAGACAGACGAAATTGAAGAGGGTTTATGTGTTCCAATGATTCCTCCAGGGACTAAGTTCTGGACAGGAGAGGATGATTGTTCTGTTGCTTCAGCAACTTGTGAGGTAAATATTACTGTTACCGAGAGAAAAGATACTCTTACAGGAAGTAAGAAAAAATCTTACAAGATGGAAGAGAATGAGTGCTTGAAGGAGGTAAAAGGAGAAGAAAATGTTTATGAGCCGATTAAGACTTGGGCTTTGAAGGTGAATGCGATCTGTACTTCTATGGGGGATTGTGGGGCAAATACGAATATCAATGGAGTTTATACGGATTGGGGATATCTTTGGAAATATAATAATGATAGCTTTAGTCTAGGATTTGGAGGATTTTCTAATAAAGGTTTTGACTCCTTAGTTAGCGGAAAGGCGATAGTAAATCTTCCTGGAGAATATATATTTAATGACGAAATTAAACTAGATGGAGATAAATATGTAATTGTTAATGGGAATTCAAACTATGGTGTAAGAAGAGTTTCTGAATTAAATCTAGGAGATATCTTTGTATTCAATAACGAGGAAGTTTTAATAGAATCTATTGAGGTTTATGGGCAGAGAAGTGTTTTAGGAGAACAAAATATTTTAGGAGAGAATTCAGATTCGTTAGTTGATTCTATCTTTAAGAATATTAACGGAAAGGGATTGGATAAACCTGTAGTTTCTGGAGGAAGTAATTTGGATGGACTTTCCCTCGGAGAGTATGGAACTGCGGTAAAAATTGGAGGGGTTTATGAAGAGTAAAATTATAAGGAAAATTGAAGAAGAAAGAGAAGTGATTAAACAACTAGGAGTTAGAAAGATTGGTTTGTTTGGTTCGTTTATCAAGGGAAAACAGAATAAAAAAAGTGATATAGATATTTTAGTCAGTTTTAAAGATAAAGATTATGGAGAGCAATATTTTGAATTATTATTTTTTCTTCAGGATTTATTGAAAAGAAAAATAGATTTAATTCCCGAAGAGAGTTTGAGAAAAGCATTAATATATGTTAAGAAGGAGGCTGAATATGTCAGATTATGATTTATATTTTGATTTAATTTTAGAATTGATAGGAAAGATAGAAAGGAGTTTGAGGAAGTCACTAAGGGATGAAGATAGTTGGGATGCGATTTTGATGAGATTTCAAGTTATAGGAGAGAATATAAAAAACCTTCCACAGGATCTGTTGAAAAAACATTCTGAGATAAATTGGAGGAAGTTTTATAGTTTCAGAAATGATATTAGTCATGAATATTTAAATGTTCCAGAAACAATTTTAATGAATTTAGTTAATGAACTTCCTGAATTAAAAAAGGCTATAATTAAAATGAGATCCGAGGTAAAAAAATGAAAACTAAAATTGC
>CAZHYK010000007.1:5314-17675 GCA_964536715.1 Candidatus Woesearchaeota archaeon
AAAAAGGCTATAATTAAAATGAGATCCGAGGTAAAAAAATGAAAACTAAAATTGCCAGAATTTCCGGAGTAAGTTTTAATGAAATACTAGAATTAAATGAAAGGAGGCAAAGCTTAAAAACTCGATTTCTATAAGAACCCTATGGAGAATAATAGCGTAAATATAAGTGCAAGTGAATTTGAAAAATTAGTTCGTGATGTTGCTCTTATTAAGCAGATACTAATTCAGAATAGAGAATTGAAACAGAATATAATGGATGATGAAGGCGAGTTGACTGATGAGGCTAGAGAGAGATTAAGTGTTGCAAGAGCAACATCTACAAGATTTTCTCATGAAGAAGTCAAGAAAAAGCTTTTTTCTAAATGAATTACACTATTGAGTGGGCATCTTCTGCAGTGAAGGATTTAGAGCGATTACCATTAGATGTCCAGAAAAGAGTAATAGTTAAATTAGACTCTATAGTTGAGAATCCATTTAGATTTTTAGAACATTTTGAAGGAGAGTATTATAAATTAAGAATTGGAGAGTATAGGGCTTTGATAGATTTAGACTTTGATAATAAAAAAATAATTATTCAGGTTTTAGATAAACGAGGGAGAATTTACAAATGAAAACTAAAATTGCTAAAATTTCCGGAGTAAGCTTTTCTTTTATTTTAGTTCTTTCCATAGTTGCGATTGCATTTTTATTAGGAAGTGAAACTGGATTTGTTAGTGGGGAAGATGAAAAATACGAACACCTTTATGATGTTGTGGGAGCTGATGGAAACACATATAGAGTAGTGAATGAGGGAGGGCTAATTATAACCGATAGAATGAGAACAGGTGACGGACGAATCTCAAGCGAATATATATCTAAGCTATTGAGAGATGGTTGGATTAAAAAGGTAAATCCTTCTACTGGTCAAATTGAAATACCTATTGAAGATAAATATTCTTCAGGGGAAATTTTCAGTATGGGAGGGGATACTTACAGAGTAACAAATCCTGGAGGATTGATTAAATCCTCTTTTAATCCTTCTAAAATTGAAGGAATGTTAGAGGCTGGATGGATTGAAAAAGTAGAGGGTTCTACTTGTCTCACTTCTCAAACACAAATTACACTTTCTAACTTACAAACAAAATCAATTTCAGAAATTCAAATTGGTGACGAGGTTTTGTCTTATGATTTTGAGAATAATAAATTAACTAAGGAAATTGTTAGAGGGGTTATTATTTCACAGAAGTCCGAGTATTTAGTTTTGAATAATGTTTTGGAAATTACTCCTAATCACGAAATTTTGTTAAATGGGGAATGGCAGGAAGTTGGAAATGCGAGGGTTGGAGATTTATTGAGGGGAATTGATGGAAATGAAATTATTATTGAGGGGATTGAGAGAGTTGTTTTAGATTCTTCAATAGATGTTTATGATTTGGATTTGGGAGGAAAATGGTATTTTGCTGAAGGAGTTTTAGTCCATAATAGTGCTCCGGGAACATCTTCAAAAAAACTTGATTCGGTTGTAGCAACTCTTCCAACCCCTAGTCGAGGAAGTGATGGATGGGATAGACTTTGGAAAACTCCTCTAGGAAGACTTGAAAATACAAATTTCAAAAGGGATGATAATGGAAATTATAAATTAAAATTAGGGGAAATCAAAGAGGGGGATTATACTTCTGTTGCGGGGAAATTAGGGATTAGTTTAGAAGAAGGACAAATGTTAAAAATGGATGATAAACAATTTAAAATTTATAAGGGTGATGAGGTTATTAAAAATGTTGAACTTCCTAAAGGAGTTAGTATAGAGGGTAATAATCTTATAGCTGAAGCTAATTCTGGCTATATAAAAGAAATATTAGGGGTTCCCCAAAAAGCTGATTTTGAAGATGGTAAATATATTCTATACGATCCAGAAGATTCTACAAAAATAATCGGGGAATGGAATGCGGATACGGGAATTCAAACAAAGGGGCAGGTAAATACTGCTTTTGGACCTCTAGGGACTGCTGGAGGAGCTACATATTTACTTGAGGGATTACAATGGGCAGGAATTGCCTATGGAGCGATAGGTTTAATTGGAGGTTTGTTTATGGAGGACAAACCCGAGCAATTAAAGGCAGTCCAAAAGGCAGTTTTCTCAGGGATAATGGCTGCAAGTGCAACAAGAGGGTTAATTGCAAAAGGAGGATTTACATCTAATCTTGGGAAGGGATGGTTAGGGGATAAAACTACTCTATGGCTTCAACAAAATCAAGCATATGTGTCTGCAGGGGTTGGAGCCTTAGTTGCATGGGCAATGTATAATCACGAATATCGTAAGGAAACAACAAGAGTAGAGGAGGTTACTTTCCAGTGTATGCCTTGGCAGGCACCTAGAGGAGGAAATGATTGTGATTTATGTAATGATGGACCTCTGCCTTGTTCTGAGTATAGATGTAAATCTCTAGGACAATCTTGTGAAATTGTTAACAAGGGAACTGCAGATGAGAAGTGTATGAATATGTTTGTGAATAATGTTGCAGCTCCTAAAATTAGTCCTTGGGAGGAAGTATTGACTGATGGATTTAGGTATGATGGAGTTGGAATAAGGGGAGTTTCAATTAAAAATAGTGGAAATAGTTTCTGTATTCCTCCTTTTACACCTTTAGAATTTGGAATTTTAACTGATATTCCTGCTCAGTGTAAAATAGATATTGAGAATAAACCTTACGATGAGATGAATACCTATTTCGGAGGAGACTCGCTTTATACTAAAAATCATAGCGAATATCTTTCACTCCCTAATTTCAAGGATATAAAAAATTCATCAATAAAATTAGGAGTTGATGAAGAGATGAATTTATTTGTAAGATGTTTAGGGGCTAATAATGTAACTAATGAAGCTCCTTATGTGATAAATTTCTGTGTAGATCCTAGTCCAGATACTACCGCTCCAATAATACAAGCAACTTCTATAGAGACGAACAGCTGTGTTGCAGCGAATAGAAATTCTACTGAAGTTAGTTTTTATACTAACGAACCGGCTCAGTGTAAGTGGGGATTTGAGGAAAGAGCTTACGATTCTCTTCCATATAATATGAGTTGTTCAACACAACCATTCCAGATGAATTCAATGTTACTTTATACCTGTACTACTGAGTTAACATCTGTCTCAAGAGCGGGAACTAATTACTATGTAAGATGCGAGGATAATCAAAATGCTCCTAAGAATGAGAGAAATCAGATGCAGCAATCAGAAGTATTTAATTTAAGAGGTTCTAATCCTTTAAAACTTACGACAATTTTACCAAATAAAACAGTTTATGGAGGAACTTCTCCAATGAGAGTTGAATTGAAAGCTGAGACCTTGCAAGGATGTGACAATAACAAGGCAGTTTGCTTTTACTCTCCAACTGGAAATGAAAATAGCTATATAATGTTTTATGATACGGATCAAACAGGAGGAATTCACACACAGATGTTAGATCTTTATGAGGGGGAGCACACTTATTTTGTAAAATGTGTGGATGCAGGAGGAAATGTCGCAGAGGGAAATACTACATTTACATTAGATATTGATACAGACTCTCCAATAGTAACTAGGGCTTATTTTGATGACAGTGATTATCTAACAATTGTTACAGCGAGAGATTCTACCTGTAGCTATACAACGGAAAGTTGTAACTTTGTATTTGAGGAAGGGCAGACTACTTCCTATCCGAATAGTCCTTATCATAAATTAAGTACTGAAGACGATAAAAGTTATTTCATAAAATGTACTGATGAATTTAGAGCAGAGCCGGTAGATTGTTCAATTATTGTTAAACCTAAATCAAATTTTTTAATATTATAAAATGAGAAAAATTAAAAATAAAAAAGCAGATATTAATCTTTCATTTGGATTTATATTTTCAGTAATTCTAATCGGGGTTTTTATTTTTGCAGCGATATACGGAATTAAATTTTTTATGAACTCTTCTAAACAATATCAAATTGGAAGTTTTTATGGTGATTTTCAGGGAAAAATTCAGGCAGTTCATGGGGGGTCGGGATCCAGAAATTCTCCTTTTAAAATTGTTTTACCTAAAGAAATAAAGGCTGTTTGTTTTATTAATACTTCTCTTCCGATAACAAATAAGGGAAAAGAATATAAGGATTTAGAGAATGATTTTTTAGAAGACATGGAGGAAAATGTATTTTTATACCCTCTTGATAAGGCATATGATTTCAAGATAAAATCTATTAAAAATCTAAATATGGAAGAAATTTTGAAGAATAAAAATCCTTATTGTGTTCCGAGTGATTCAACCCTTTTATTAAGTAAGGAAATTTATGAGACTACGATTACAGTTAGCGTTGAGAGTTAGTAAGTTTTAAATAATGTAATTTTCTTAAGAGATTATGATAAAAAATAAAAAAGGGATGGAGTTTAGTTTTGTCTGGTTGTTTGCAATTCTTGCAGGAACTGCTATTTTATTTTTAGCAATTTATGGGGCGATTAGCGTCGGAAAAGGAATGTCTAATAGTCAAAATACTTTAGTTGCCAAGGAGTTAACTGTAATTTCTGATTCACTTCAGGCGGGAGGAGCGGCTGCAACAGGAAGTGTGATTCATTTTCCTAGGGAGATAGAAATATATCAAGAGTGTAGTTCCGACTCTTTTGGATATAATGAAATTTCTACAAAGGTGTTAAATAAAAAAGGGAAAGATTTTGAATTTTTTGGAGAGCTTATAAAAACCGCTAATAAATATATTTATTCTTCGGATGTTGCTTCAAGAGAATTTTATACTGTATCTTATCCAATAGGTTTTGCATTTGAAATTGCCGATGTGCTTATTTTGGATTCTCAAACCTATTGTTATATTGGGTTAGACGAGGAAGACTATTTTCAAAAGGGTATAATTTCGGATTTAACTATTGTGCAAAAGAAGGCATTATTTGGAGCGTCTAATTGTACAGAAGATTCCGTAAGGGTTTGTTTTGGAGTGGGAGGAAAATGTGATATTACTGTGAGACCTTTATGTTCGGATAGTTCAAATTGTGATAGCGAATACGAGGTAGGATATGTTGAGAAGGAGGGAAGTTCGGTTGCCTATGTTGGAAATCTTTTATATCCTGCAATTTTTTCTCCTAAGGAGATTTATGAATGTAATACGAAGAGATTACTTTATAGACAGTTTGTTCTCTCTAATATTTATCTTGAGAAGATAAATAGGATTGGATCTAGAGGATGTAATTCAGCTCTGAGTTCTAGTCTCGGATTACTGGGAGGGGAGAGTTTTAGATTAAGTATGGATTTAGATAATAGGGATTTGATAAATTTATATCTTCAAACTAAATCTTTAGGGGAGGATGATCTTCATGCTGAGTGTCATTTATGGTCTTAAATCAAAAAGAGCGCAATTTAAAATTCAACAGATGGCCTTTATGATGGTCTTCGTAGTTATCTTCTTTGTATTAGTTGGGATGTTTGTTTTACAGATGAATTTAGGAGGTATGAAGGCTTCTGCGAGAGAAAAAGAAAGAGATCAGGTGATGAGTGCTTTGTCTTCTTGGTCGGAACTTTCTGAATTTAGTTGTTCCGATAATAGTATTTATTGTATAGACGAAGATAAATTGAATGTTTTAATCTCTTCAGAATATAGTAGGTTTTATGAAAACTTTTGGCCAGTAGATTCTATAACTGTTTATAAAATAAACGAGGATTGGAGTTCGGATAAAAAACCTATTCTCTGTCCAGGACAAAATTGTAATATGTATAGAGTGTATGATTCTGGAAAGGGAACTTCAGAATATGGAACTTATGTTTCTATTTGTAAAACTTCGGTGATTAGCGGAGTTGCATATGATGATTGTGAACTTGGGTTATTGTCTATAGGGGCAAAAAATATTAAAGACTAGTCTTCTGTTTGGTTTCCTTTGATTACATTTCCTACGGCTATAACAGAATTTTTACCAGTATTAATTACACTCATAATAGATTCTCCAATAATGGATGAATAAACCATTACAGAATTAAGGATTGCTTTAGGAGAATTAAATTCTAGCTCTTGGGTTTTTAGTTTTGGAGAGATTGAAAAATAAATGAGGAGTATAATTCCAATAAGAAATATCGGAAGGAAAACTTTTTTCATATCTTTAAATTTTTCAAAGAATAAAACTAAGATTACAATTCCGATTAAAGCTATCCATATCATATTTAATTTAAATATTGAAACTATAAAAAGCTTTTTATAGTCTAATTTAGTTAGTTAGTTATGGCAAAAGAGGTTTTGAAAATTTATTTATTTAGACACGGACAGACTTTTTATAATAGAGATAAGATTTTTACTGGTTGGAAAGACTCTAAGTTAACTCCTTTGGGAATTAAGCAAGCAAAATTTTTAGCGAAGGAATTAAAAAATAAAAAAATTGAAGTAGCTTTTCAGTCTTCTTTATCTCGTTCTAAGGATACATTGAAAGAGGTTTTAAAATTTCATCCTGAATGTGAATTATTAATTGAAACTGACCAGATTATAGAGAGGAGTTATGGAAATCTAGCGGGGTTTTCTCATAAAAAAATTATTGAAAAATATGGAGAGAAAAAATTTAAGGAATGGCATAGGGGTTGGGATGTTAGACCTCCGAAGGGAGAGTCTTTTAAGGATGTAGAAGTCAGAGTTAAAGAATTTATTAAAGAATTGAAAGACTTTATGAAAGAAGAAAAAGTTAATGTTACAATTTCGGCTCATGGAAATTCTATAAGGGTGTTTAGAAAAATTATGGAAAAACTTTCTATCAAAGAAACTTGTGAATTAAATATTCCTTATGATAAAGTTTTTGAATATGAGGTGAGAATATGAATAAAAGAGCTGGAATCATTGGAAAGATATTTTTTGGAATTATTATTTTTATTGTTCTATTTTTAATTTATGTTGGAATTACGATTAATCAAACTTGGAATTCTGCAAAAGTTGTAATTAATGAACTTCCGAAATTTCAAGAGATGACGAGGGAGGTTTTAATTTCTGAAAATTGTTCCCAGGCAGAAAATCTTTATACTAGTGAAAGAATAATTTTTGACGAAGTTGATTCTCTTTGTAGAAATATGTTAATTAGATTTAGTGCAAGTAAGATAAAGAAGCTTCCTTTTAATTGCGAAACTAAAGAAAATTTTAAAGATGATATGCATAAAAGCTTAGAAAAATTTGAAGAAATTTGTTTGCTAGGAACTGAGAAAGAAAATAATTTAGAGGAGTTTGTAGAGAATATTTCTGAGGAGAATTTAGATGTGACTATTGAAGAAATTGAAGATGTTGAGGATTTTGAGATTGAAGAGGATTAATTTTTATTCTAAGGAATAATCTCCGGACCGAAATATTTCTCATATTCAAAATCTCCTAGAGAGATTTTTTTATTTTGAATTGTTTTTTCTATTTTTGGAAGTTGGGATCTTAATTCATCAATTAGAAACTTAATTGAGTTGCAGATCATTTCATCTCCTTCTTTTGGCCAGAGTTTTGCCTTCCTCCAATAGAGGCATCTTCCGCCGCAGAGATTGTAATAATCGCAATGAGAACATTCTTCATCGCAGGAAAATTTTTTTAGATTTTTTGGAAGAGTCTCTAAGTTACCTGCTTTAAAATCTTCAATGTAGTTCATTATTGGACAGGCGACGATCTTTCCATCGAGAGTTATTGCATATCCGGAGTGTCCGGCTCCACAACGAAGTTTTGTTTTTTCGTTTTTCAGCAAACTCTCAGTAATTCCGAGAAAAGGATAGAATTTTGGAACTTTTCCTTTTTCAACTTCTCCAATCCAAAATCCTATTAGTTGCTTTATGTTTTCATTATAGATTTTGAAAAATTTTTTTATTTTTTCTTCGTTAAAATCAAATTTATAAAATCCTACATCTATCTGCCAGTGTATTGAATTAAATCCTTCATTATAGAGAAATTTAACTTGTTCTAATAGGTCTGGAAAATCTTGATCGATTGTCATTCTCGCAATAATCTCTCCGTTGTAACCTTCTTTTTTTATTTTATCTAGATTTTTCATAACTTTTTCAAAAGTTCCTTTTCCTCGATTAAAGTTGGTTCTTTCTTGAGTTCCGTCAATAGAAACTAGTATTTTATCTATCTTATTGAGATAATTTATGGTGAGAAGATGAAGGAGTTTTGCATTTGTTTGCATTCTAAATTTAGCTGGAATTTCATCAATTATTTTTTTAATTAAATCTATTTTTAATAGAGGTTCTCCTCCGTAAAAAATAATTACTGCCTCAGAATCTTCAAGAATAAATTCTTTTAGTTTTTTTAAATTTGGTTCTTCAATCTCTTTAGGAAAACAAAATTTAAACTTTTTATCGAGGCCGTTATCAAATTCTTTGAAACTTTTTTCATAGCAATATCTACAACGAGAGTCGCATTCATCTGTAAGGATTATGTGGTAGTGCATGAATTTTTAGAATAAAATAGATTTATAAGTGCTTCTAAACTAGTCTTTTTATGAAATACTTTTTTATATTAGGAAGGAATCAAGAGCTTTCAAGAGCGGAGTTATACCTCTACTTAGAAGCGAGAAAAATAAACTTTAAAGAGATTTTATTTGATGAAAACTTTATTGTTTTAGATTTAGAAAAAGAGTTTAAATTTAATGTTCAATTTTTTGGAGGAATTTTGGCTCTTGGGAAGTTGAATGAATTTTCTTCAGAAAAAGAGTTGGATAAATTCTTAGATGAAAATGAATTTGTTGAAATGGATAAATTTAGTTATTCTGTCTTAGGAAATTTAGATAGTCATATTTTTTCTGAGAAATTTAAAAGAGAGAAGAAAAAAGCGAGAATTAAGAACTTTGGAAAAAAAATTAAATCTCAATCTGGAGAGAGATTTTTTAAACCGGAGGTTGATGTAGAAATTTTTGCACAGAGAGAAAATTCAAAAATTTATCTAGGATTAGTTGAACAGAGCTTTGATTCTTCTTTAGTTGAAATGAGAGATATGGGAAAACCTGTTAGGAGAGAGAGTTTAGCAATCTCTCCAAGATTAGCTAGAATTTTGATAAATCTTTCTCAGGCAAAAGAGAGAGATTTGATTTTAGATCCTTTCTGCGGTGTCGGAGGAATTTTACAGGAAGCGATCCTGATGGATATAAATGTTGTTGGAATTGATAGAGATTTTCAAGCAATAAAAGATGCTAGGATAAATTTAGAATGGTTGAAACAAAATTTTAATTTTTTTGGAAAATATAAACTTTTAAGTAGAAATTCTCTAGATGCTGAAAATGAACAATATGATGCAATTGTTGCAGAATCTTCTTTAGGAGAACTATTGAAGAAAAGATTAAATCATAAATATGCTGAAAAATATCTTGAAGATTTTAAAAAATCTATAATTCCTCTTTTAAAAAAATTTAAGGAAATAAAAAAAGAGAATGCAAAAATTGCAATTACTTTTCCTTGTTTTGATAGAATACAAATTTCCGGGGAGGAAATTTCTGAAGCAACAGGATTGAAAATGTATTCTTCAGATCTAGTGAAATTTCCTATAATTGAAAAGAGAAAAGATCAATTTGTGAATAGACAGATTTGGGTTTTTCAATGAAAGTTATTTTCCATCTCTCTAACTAGTTCAGAAAGTTTTTTCGCTTTATCTAAGTTTATTGAAATAGAATCAATTTTCTGTTGAATTAAAAATTCAACAAGCCCTTTATTTATTTCTGAAAGGCATATAGAGTTTTCTATTTTATGTTGTTTTGTCTCCCGGATAACTCTTGAGATTTGTTTCTTAATTGCCCAACCATTCTCATTATATAATTGTTTAAGTTGTTCATTTTCCTTATCTATTCCAAGAGTGTATTGAGTTAGGTTCTCTAAATAAATTGATATAAAATCTATTCCTGATTCGCAGATGTCTTTTATTAAAACTACTGAGGCGGGAGTTTCTATTATGATTCCTAATTTAATAGAATTTGGAAAATTTAACTCTTGCATAATTTTCTTTACTTCTTGGATTTCCTCTAGAGAAGAAATGTTTGGAATTAGAATTCCTATTTTATTTCTAGTTTCTAATTCCTTTATTGCTAATAATTCAGTTTTGAATAGCTCTTTATTCTTCAGAGAAAATTTAATTCCATGAAGTCCTAGTTTTGGATTTTTTTCAACTCCAATAGTTCCTTCAAGATTGGAATATTCGTCAGTTTGAATATCAGAGGTTCTAATCCAGAGTTCTTTTTCAAAAAATCGCGAAGCGATTTTTTCCAAACCCTCTAGAAGAATATTTTTATATTCTTCTAAATTATTTTCTCCTTGGAATTTTAAAGGATGCTTTTCAGAAGAAGCAATAATGTTCTCAATTTTTATCATACCTACTCCATTATTTGTAGTTTTTGAGGCTCTTTCTGCAGATTCAACTAATTCAATTATGGTCTTTATTTTTGTTTTAGTTTCTACGACAGGAGAGATTTCTATTCCTTTATTTTCTGCCTTTCCTAAAAATACCTTTCCAGAAAATCCATCTACTGTTACATTCATTCCTTCTTCCAGTTTTGAGGTTCCATTTCTAGTTCCCACAATTAAGGGAATATCTAGTTCTCTAGCGAATGAAGCAATGTTTGAGGTAATTCCTCCATCGTCTAAAACTATTGCAGAGGCTTTTTGTATTGCAACAAACATATCTGAATTTATAATTTGAGAAACTAGAACATCTCCTTCTTTTAATTTATTTAAATCTCCAGATGAATGAATAATTTTTACGGTTCCTGAACTTATTCCTTTATTTGCAACAATTCCCTTAACTAAAAATTGTCCTTCCAATTCTTGATTTTCTTTATTTTCTAGTTGAAAAATTGTTTTTGTTTGTAGTAAATAAATTATTCCATTCTCAATAGAAAATTCAATTTCTTGAGGCTTTCCAAAATACTCTTCAAGTTTTAAAGCATACTCTCCGAGTTGTTTTATCTGATGTGTTTGAAGAACTTTTTGACTAGATTTTTCTTCATTGAGTTGAATTGTTTTTGTAATTCCGGAAGAGTCTCTAACTATTGCAAATTTTTTATCGGGAATTTTTTCAGAAACTATTTCTAGATCTTTAGAAAGAGTATATCTATCAGGATTTATTCTTCCGGAGCTAATCCCAACTCCCTGACCAAAAATAGATTCTACTAAGATATTATTATCTAAGGGATTGGTAGATAGAATAACTCCTGATTTTTCTGTATCAATCATTTTTTGAATTATTATTGCAGTTTCTGGGAAAAGATTAAATTCTTTTTTTGCTCTATAAAGTATGGAGCGAGGACTGAAGATTGAAGAAAAAACTTTCTTTATAGTTTCTATTAGTTCTTTATTCCCCTTAATATTGATATAAGTTTCTTCTTGTCCCGGAAAATTTATATCTTCTAAATTTTCTGGAACTATTGAAGATCTTACTGAAACAAATACAGGTTCTCTTGCAGTTTTCATTATTGCTAGAGCATAAGAAGATTCTTTCATTTCATCTAGATCTACATTGAAAGTATCATAAGATTCTAAGATTTCGCTTTCTATGTCTTCAGGAATTTTTGATGAAATAATTAATTCTTGGATTTCCTTAGAATTTTTTTCTAGAGATTCTTCATCTTCTAAATTTATTTCGGAAAGTAGTTTATCTATTGGTTCTTTTAAGGAATTTTTTTCTATAAATTTTCTAAATGTTTGAGAAGTTAGTATAAATGCAGAGGGAATTGAAAATCCTAATTTATAGAGTTCTCCAAGATTTGCACCCTTAGTTCCTGCAGAAAATACATCTTTTTTTGATAATTCAGATAGCCACTGAATATAAACCTCTTTCATAATATATTAAAGATATTTGATTTTATAAATCTTTTTAAAGTTTCTTAAATTGTTTTTAGTATGAAATTATTGATAGTAGGAGATTTTCATGGAAAGCTTTCCAAAAGTTTGGAAAGAAAAATAAGGAAAATTTCTCCGGATTTGATTTTATCTTCGGGAGATTTTTGTGGGAGTAAAAAACTTGAAAAATTTATTTTTGAGAGAATTTTATGGAGTGATAAAGAGCTTTCAGAACTAGAAGAATTAATCTATCTTGCTTTAAGAAGAATTTCTTTTGAGGCAGGAATTGATTTGATTAGAAAATTAAAAAAGTTAAATATTCCTGTCCTAGCTATCAGAGGTAACTGGGATCCTTCTCCTTTCGGGTCAGATTTAGTTGGAAAATTATCTAAATTGGAAATTAAAGAAAGTGAAATTTTTGAGAAAGTTCAAACTAAAAAATTTAGATTCGTAGATATGATTGTGGAGGAACTTGGTAAATTTATTTTAGTCGGAGGGGCTTCTTCTAGCTCTCCACAAAGAGTGAAAAAAAATATGATTAAGAGATTGATGAAGGAAGATAAGATGAGCTTAAAAGAGGCAAAAGATTATGT
>CAZHYK010000007.1:17775-20216 GCA_964536715.1 Candidatus Woesearchaeota archaeon
TTAAGAGATTGATGAAGGAAGATAAGATGAGCTTAAAAGAGGCAAAAGATTATGTTTCTATTCTACAAAAAAATTGGGACTCTAGACAAAGATTATATGATAAAAATTTTAGAGAAGCTTTAAGGATAAAAAAGAAAACAAATAAGAAAGTTATTTTTCTTACACACAACTGCCCTTATAAATCTGGATTGGATAAAATTAAAACTAAATCTGGTAAGAAAAGATATGTTGGTTCTTATCAAGAAAGATTAGTTATTCAAAAATATAAACCTGATATTGTTTTATGTGGACATATCCATGAGAACCCTGGAAAATCAAAGGTTGGAAGATCAACTATTCATAATCCTGGGAGTGCTTTAAATAATAGATTTATGATTATGGAGATTTAATCAAACTTAAAATCTAAAACTCTTGAATCTGGACTTAGAAGATAAACCATATCCCCTTTAAATCTAACTCCCCTTGCGACTTTTTGAATTAACTCTCGATTAGCTTTATCGAGGTAAAATTCCATAAATTTATTTGGGTAATGTTCTCTTAAGATTTTCCAAAAAAGTCCTTGTATATTTGGATATGGGAATTTAGTAACGATAATTGATTTACACTGATCTCCAGGAAAATCAACTCCTCTGGAACATTTGGTAGTGTAGAGTATATCTATTTTCTTATTTTTAAATTTATCAATTTCTCCTTGTGAATTTCTTTGGAGTTCAAATAATTTTTCCTTACTAATTATACTTTTCAAATTAAATTCTTTTATCTCTTGTTCTGAAGGTAAATCTCCAAATGAAGATATATGAACTAGAGTTGGAGATTCTGCATTTTCTATTGTTTTTTCTAAAGCTTTTAGATATTGTTTTCTATTGATTGTTCCATTAAAAAAATTTTGATATTTACAATTTTTTTCTAATCCTGTTCTTAATTTTCTTACCGTTCCAGGAGATTGAATTTCAGCATCTATAACTGCAAAATCTTTTAATCCAAACATCTCTCCTAAAACTTTTTCTGAATGAAGTGTCCCAGACATAAATATCATTACTTCAACAGATTGCATTATTTCTTTTAACCTTCCAGTTAGATTTATTGAGACAAGATTTATTGAAACTTCTCTTATTGATTTTCCATCAAGGGTTTTATTTTCTAACTCTCTTGTTTCATAGCTGACATAGGTATCTTCTTGGATATCTTCAAAAGCTCTACAAATCTCTAGAACATTATTGTAATAATTATCTTCGTCGTCGGAAGCTAGATTTGGATTTTGAATTATTTTTTTCATTAAATCATAAAATGGGCTTTCTTTCAAGGGCATCATATCATCGTAGAAATTATCTACATTATGATTTGTAAGATGAATTAAATCTTTCACTTCTAGAGCATCGTCTTGTTCTTCTGGAAATATATTATTGATAGCATGAAGAAATCTATTAAGATTTATTTTTCTTTCACTTGCTAAATCATCTAAAAAATCATCACACTCATCTACGATATCTACTTCAGTTTTTGGTTTTCTCCCCATTGCTAATTCTAATAAGTATTTCTGAGAGTTGAAAACAATGGTATCTGATTCTGCATAGGCGGTGTATTGATCGTAATAGCCATTTCCTGCAGCCCTATGAAAGAAGGTATATTCCTTTCCATTGCAAGCTAAATAGTTGTATTTTTTTGCTTTTTCTAATGCCCTAGCTTTTATTTCCGAGGGAAGAATAGGGCTCCAATAGGGACAAGCAGGAGCTATAGAGAATCTTCGGACTTCAGAAATATTTGTAAAATCTGAAATATCAACATAGGGATTTTCTTTAATATATTCTTTAATTTTATCAAAATTTTTCTCTCTTATTTCGATTGTATCTGGAAGAGATTTATCATCTGCAGGAAGGTTTTGACAGGGACAGATAAAATTATTTCTTCCCTTAATTACTGAAATTTTTAATCTATTTCCATCGGGTTTATTCACGAAATTTTTTTTTGTATAGTCTTGTTCATATTGTTCTTGAAGAGATTTTATTGGGACTACTATTGATGCTTTTTTGAAATGTTTTGCAATATTCAGAGCCATTGCGGATTTTCCTGAACCGCAAACTCCTCGAATAAATATAGTTCTCTTTCCTTTTTTAATTTCTGTTAAAACTTCATTAACGACATCTTCCTGAGTTTTTCCATTAGAAAATTTCAAAGGGTCTAATTTCTCTCCTGAAAAATTAAAAAGCCCTTCGTTAATACCTTCTTCCCCCTCCTTTACTTTATACAGTGACCACATAGGATAAAAAAAGAGAGCCTCTTTTATAAGTGTTATTGTAATTTTCATGTAACTACTAACCAGATACGACAACCGAAAGGTTTAAATACTAGTAGATATTGTATATTTTAGAGAAAAATAAAATGGCACTAGATGATAAAATTCAAGCAGAGCTTTTAAATTATGCTCATAGGTATGAAAACTT
>CAZHYK010000008.1:0-5241 GCA_964536715.1 Candidatus Woesearchaeota archaeon
CTAGACCAACAGATTTAAAAAGGTTCAAATATCTTCATTCTTAGGTTAATGTCTTAGGACATTCTAATATCGAAAGATATGCCTTAATAAAATGTCAAAAAAAATATTTAGTGAAGATCCGAAAGAGTATAATGATGCTTTAGCTTTAGCTCTAAAAAATATTGAAGCTATAAAAGCTCCCGAATGGTCGCTTTATGTAAAATCTGGAGTTTCAAAAGAAAGAGTTCCTGAAGACCCTGATTTTTGGTATAAAAGACTTGCTTCAGTTTTAAGACAACTTTACATCAACGGAGTTGTCGGAGTTGGAAAACTTCGAACAAGATATGGTTCCAGAAAAGATAGAGGATCAAAACCTGCAAAACAAATGAAAGCATCTGGAAAGATGATTAGAGTTATGTTACAACAAGCAGAACAAGCAGGTCTAGTAGAAAAACTTGACAAAATTCAATTTGGAAGAAGATTAACTCCTGAGGGAAGAAACTTCTTAGATTCTATTAGTGTTGGAGGGAAAGAATAATGGTTAGAAAACATAATACTAAAAGTAAAAAAAGACATCTAGAAAAGGCAGGAAAGAGAACAAAATGGGCTCCATTTTGGGTAGTCGTGAAAGTATTTGGTCAAGGAAAAAAAATACATCCTTCCTCTATAACTCATGTAAAGAGAAATTGGAGACAGAGAAAATTAAAAATTAAACCAAGAAGAATACATAAGGAGTTCCTAGGATAATGGCAGAAGATAAAAAAACTAAAATTCAAGAAACTATTGAGAAAGCAAAAGAAGCTATAAAACCAAAAGAAGAAAAGAAAGAAGAGAAGATTGAATTAGAAAGAGAGTATGTTATTCCAATAAGAAAAAGAATCTTGAAAGTTCCAAGATATAAAAGAGCTAAGAGAGCAATCAAAACTATAAAAGAATTCTTAGCTAAACATATGAAAGTTGAAAATAGAGATATTAGAAAGGTAAAAATAGATAGATACCTTAATGAAGAGGTTTGGTTTAAGGGAATTAAAAAACCTATAACGAAGGTCAAAGTGAAAGCAAAAAAAATTAATGGAATTGTTTATGCAGAGCTAGCAGAAATTCCAGAAGTAGTTCAGTATAAGATAAATAAGGAAACTAAGTTTAAAGAAAGACTTGCTTCCAAGGGAGCAAAGAAACCTAAGATTAAGGAAGAAAAGAAATTAGAAGAGAAAGTTGAAGAGGTCAAAACTGAAGAAAAAGCCAAGGAAGAAAAAATTATAAAGAAAGAAACTCCTAAACCTAAAGAAGTGACTCCTAAGGCTGCAACAACTACAAAACATACTAAGAAAGTTCAACCAGTTAGAAAAGTTATGAAGAAGTAATTCTCTCGCCTAAAAAATAATTTCTTAATTAAACATTTAAACCCTAACTTATTTTCATCTAAATGAGAATAAAGGATTTACCTAAATCTTCAAAACCTCGAGAAAGATTTATAGAAAAAGGAGCTGATGCATTAAGTGATGCAGAACTTTTAGCTTTAATTTTAAGAACTGGAATTAAGGGAGAAAATGTTATTGAAATGTCTAATCGTCTAATTTCCGAATATGGCTTAGATAAATTATTTCATTGTTCTTTAGAAGAATTACAAAAAATAAAAGGTATAGGAGAAAATAAAGCAATTCAAATTTTAGCTATTGGGGAAATTAAAAAGAGATTAAATAGTTTGGAAGTTAAACCGATAAGAATAAGTTTTGCCGAGGATGTTTTTAATTATTTTCATGACAAATTAAAAGATGAAAAACAAGAAAATTTCTTCGTTCTTTTATTAGATACAAAAAATAAAATTATTAAAGATATTCTAATCACAAAAGGAATCTTAGATTCTTCTCTAATTCATTCAAGAGAAATTTTCAACCCTGCGATAAGACATTCTGCTTCTAAAATTATTTTAGTCCACAACCATCCTTCAGGAGATTCTACCCCAAGTCAGGAGGATTTAGAGATAACAGAAAAGATAGTAAAGGTAGGAGAAGAATTAGATATCAAAGTTCTAGATCACGTAGTAATTGGAAGAGATAACTATTGGAGTTGGAAGGAAGAAAACTAACTATTCTAAATAAACTCCTGGTTTTCCAGGTAAGGCCCTCTTAGACTTATTTTCAGGATCATATTTTCCAGAATCATTTACTGTAAAAATCTTAACTTCTTTTCCTAGAGATTGAGAGATTGTTCTCTCTTTAATATTATTAATTTCAAAAGGCATAACATAAAGATAAATTTTATTTTTTTCTGGAAACTTTTCAATAATTGGTTTCAATTGTTCTATGATTTTTTCGTTCAAATTTTCTTCCCTCTTTTCAATTTTTATTTCCTCCATTTTAGGCCATTTTGCTAAAGAAATAAAACCTTCATTTCCTAATTTCTCCCAAATTTCCTCGGCAATGTGAGGACAAAAAGGGGCAAGAAGTTTCAATGACTTTTCAAAACTCTCTTTAGAAATTTCTTTCTCTTCGGAAATTGCATTAAATAATTCTCTTAACTCTATCGTAGATTTTCTATAATCTGTATTTTCAATTTGTTCAGAAATATTTTTTATGGAGTTATTCAACTTAACCAAAAATTTATCCGAATCTTTTCCAAATTTAATTTCATTTGCGATTTTCCAAATTTTATTTATGATCCTTGTAGATCCCTGGATTCCTGAGTCGGTCCAGTTAAACCCTTTTTCTGGAGAGGCTTCCGAAACCAGATAAAATCTTGTTGCATCAGTTCCATATTTCTGAATAGTCTCAATAGGTTCAATAACATTTCCTTTTGACTTAGACATCTTCTCTCCATGCTCATCATTGATCATTCCCTGATGAAACAATCTTGGAGTTATCTCTTCAAAATCTATCAATCCTAAATCATGTAAAAACATAGAATAAAAACGAGAGTAAATTAAATGCATACAAGCATGTTCTGCCCCTCCAATATAAAAATCTACGGGAGCCCAATATTTAGCCTTCTCTTTAGAAAATATTTCCTTATCATTATTAGGATCTAAATATCTAAAAAAATACCAGGAAGAGTTTGCAAATGTGTCCATAGTATTTGACTCTCTCTTCGCATCTCCCCCGCATTTAGGACACTTCACATTTAACCATTCTTCATTTGTTAACAAAGGATTTCCCTCTCCGAATTTTACCTCTCTCGGTAATCTCACCGGAAGATCTTTCTCATCTACAGGGACAACACCGCAACTATCACAATGGACTAATGGAATCGGAGTTCCCCAATATCTCTGTCTTGCAATTGACCAATCTCTTAATTTATAATTTACAACTCTTTTTGCTTTTCCTTCACTTATTAACCAATCACTAATTTTAATCTTAGCCTCTTCATTATCTACTTCATTAAATTGTTCTGAGTTAATTAAATCTCCAGATTCAGTCCAGGCTCTTTCCTCAGTCAAATCTCCCTCAATGACCTGCTTTATAGGAATATTATATTTTTTAGCAAACTCAAAATCTCTTTGGTCGTGAGCTGGGACAGCCATCACCATTCCAGAGCCATAGTCAGCCACAACGAAGTTTCCAGCATATACAGGAACCTTTTCTCCATTGACTGGATTAATTGCATAGCTTCCCGTAAAAACTCCTTCTTTCTCCATATCTGCTAATTCTTTCTCAGAAACCGATCTTAATTTTTTTAAAAATTTTTCAACCTCTTCTTTCTGTTCTTCTGTAACTACTTCCATCAATTTTACATGCTGTGCCGAAATTACCATAAATGTAACTCCGAAAATTGTATCTGGACGAGTTGTAAAAATAGACCAATTTTTCCCATCAATTTTAAAATTAATTTCTGTTCCATAAGATTTTCCTATCCAATTTTTTTGCATAGCAATTGTTTTTTCTGGCCAGTTCAAATTTTTATGTCCCTCTAATAACCTATTTGCATAATTTGTAATTTTCAAGAACCATTGATTCATCATTTTAACTTCAACATCTGTATCTCCATGTCTCCAACACTTTCCATTTTGAGTTTGTTCATTCGCTAAAATAGTGTTACACTCGGGACACCAATTCACTGGAGCTTCTTTCTGATAAACTAGCCCTTTCTCAAACATTTTCAAAAAAATCCACTGATCCCATTTGTAATAATTAGGATCTGCAGTATTAATTAGCCTAGACCAATCATAACTCAGTCCTAACATTTTTTCCTGTCTAATAAAATTTTTTATAGAATTATTCGTATAGTCTTCTGGATGTTGTCCAGCTTTTATAGCTGCATTTTCAGCTGGAAGTCCTAATGAGTCAAAACCTGTAGGATAAAGAACATTGTATCCTTGCATTCGTTTAAATCTTGCATAAATATCTCCAATAGTAAAATTAAACGAATGTCCCATATGTAATCCCGTTGCAGAAGGATAAGGAAACATTTCTAAAATATAGAATTTTTTTCTATCAGAATTATTCTCAGCTTCAAAAATTTTAGCTTCTTCCCACTTATCCTGCCATTTCTCTTCTATCTTATTAAAGTTAATCTCTTCCATAAAATTTAGTGGAGTTTGTTCTTTTTAAGGTTTTAGAATTACTTTCTTTTTGATCTGACCCAAAATAATCCTCCAAAAAGGCCTACAATCAAAAATCCAATTCCTACTAAAGAAACAACTTTTGAGGTAGGATCTGCAATTACATTTCCAGTAACATTAATTCCAAATAAAATAAGAAATCCTAAAGTTAATCCCATAAAAGTAGCTATCTTACTTAGAGAAGAATTACTCTCTTCTAAAGTTTCATCAATAATTAAACTATCCATATTTCCCTAAGAGGTTTAAAGTTTATAAGTTTTTCTAAATTTTTAATCTAAGGTTTTCTCCATATAAATTCCTTTTTCATCCAAGGAATATCCTAATTTTTTATAATACTCTCTAACTCCAATTCCAGAAATAATCTTTATCTTACCATACCCTTTCTCCCTTGAGAGCTTTTCTGCCTCTGCAATGAGTTCTTTTCCGATTCCGGTATGTTGAGATATAGCTCCTTCCTCTCCTAATTTTAGTGTAGGACCATAAACATGAACCTCTCTAACCATCGCATAATCCAAATCCTCATCAAATCTTAATCTTAAAAGTCCAAAGAGAGTATCATTCTCGTCTACCTTTTCTAAGAAAATTTCCTCTCCATCCGAAGCATTATATTTTGTTTCTTTGATTTTTAATTCCTCTCCAATTTTCTTTTTCTCTCTTAAAACAAACCCAATTTCCCTAAACCTTATCTCTTTAATTTCTATTTT
>CAZHYK010000008.1:5341-12254 GCA_964536715.1 Candidatus Woesearchaeota archaeon
TCTAAAATTTGAACTCCAATTTCTATTCGCGTTGTTCCCCATTCCAACATATCTTTAATTTCCTCATCTGAACAAAAATCCGGTCTAGTTTCAATACACATCGCAACACATCTTTTTTCAGCAGTTTCATTTATCTTCTTAGCCTCTTCCAAGGTTTCGCTATCTACACCATTTAGAGCGTCATAACAGGCCTTAATAAATTGAAATTGGAAATCTCTAGGGAATTGTAAAAAAGTCCCTCCCATAATGATTAGTTCAATTTTATCAGTAGGATGTTTCATTGCCTCAAACGTCTCTAATCTCTTCAAAACCTGGACCTTTGGATCAAATTTAGACTCTCTAGCTCTTAAAACTGCAGGACTCTCCGGAGTATAACTCTGAGGAGCATTTGTAAATGTAGGACAATAAATACAAGTTCCATGATTACACTTTCTCGGAGGAACCATCACAGCAAGAGGTGCAACTCCTGAAATTGTTCTAATAGGTTTTTTCATATGCAAACAACTAAAGGATTATTTAAAAGGATTTGTCTATAGTGTTTATTAGAAGTTCAAAAAAATAAGAAAAAGAGCATAAAGGAATAAAAATAACTACAAAAAAGATAAAGATTTTCGACAAACGAAAATCCAATAGTGAGTTTTCTTGGGGTTAGGAGGAGCCCTTCTTTTGTTAAAAGAAGGGGAGTTCGTTTAGTCGATCATTTCAATTTTAATAGAAACAGATCTGGGAATTTGAAGTCTCATAACACTATGTAAAACTTTTTCATTAGAAGGTAAGTCTAAAACTCTCTTATGAATTCTCATCTCAAAATTATCAAATGTTGCAGTTCCATCTCCACACGGACTTTTTCTTGTAGTAATTTTCATCTTTCTTGTTGGAAGAGGAATCGGACCAGCAACGATAACTCCAGATTTAGAAGCTATCTCTTTTATACTATCAATTACTTCGTTAAGATTATCAATATTCATACTTTGTAATTTTATTCTTACTTTTGCCATTTTCAATAGATATACCTAAAAAAGTAGCTTTTTAAAACTTGCTACTATCTAATATTATGGGAAAAAAGATACTCTGGGTTTTACTATTCGTAGTTAGTGGTATTTTATATTACTTACTCTTCGGAGGAGAGCTTACAGGAAATGTTATTAAGAGTCAATCTCTGGGAGAAGTTGTGTTAGTAACGAGAATTGTCGACGGAGATACCGTAGAATTGAACGATTCTAGGAAGGTTAGGCTCATCGGAGTTAACACTCCAGAAAAAGGAAGATTTATGTCTAACGAAGCAATTGAATTTACAAAAAGAATAGAGAATAAAGAAGTCATTTTAGAGTCTAATGAAAAAGATAAATATGGAAGAAATCTAGGTTACATTATTTTTGAAGAAGAAAATATCAATTTAGGACTTTTAAGAAATGGTTTTGCACATTCTTATTATTATGGAAAAGACAAATATTATGAAGAGGCTATGAAAATGGAAGCTATTGCTCGAGAGGAAAAAAGAGGAATTTGGCGAGACTCGGAAAAGAACAACGGTTGTTTTGAATTAATAGAGCTAAAATATAAAGAAGATGGGAAAAGATGTACCAATCGAGAGATGTTAACTCTAAGAAATTATTGTTCGGAAATAGAAGTTTTAATTAAGGACGATGCAACTCACGAATTTATCAAAAAAATTCCTTCAGGAATTTTTACTATGAATTTTTCTTGCACTTTCAACGACGAAGGAGATAGTTTATTTATTTGGGATGACTCTGGTTTATTAATTTTTTATAGATATTAGATTCTAAGAGGATTATTCCTCCGGATAGAATTATTATTCCTAATATAAATCCTCCGATAATATCTGAAAGCCAGTGGACATTTAGATAAACTCGACTAAGTCCTACAATTAAGGAAATAATTGAAAAGTAAATATATCTTCCCTTAAACTTTCTGAGAAATAAATAAGATAAGCTTCCAAATAAGACTACTGAAATCATTGAATGTCCCGAAGGAAATGAATATCCTGTTTCATTAATAAATTGGATTATTGGCCTTGACTTTTGTATTACTTCTTTAATTAATAGAGTCATTCCTACAGAAAGAAAAGAGATAATGACTAGGAAAATTGATTCTTCTTTCTTATTTTTAAATAATAAAAACATTCCGATTATTAAAAGGAGAATTATTCCAGGAATAGGATCAAATATTTTTCCTAAAAAAATAGAAATATTATCTAAGATGTTCGTTCTATTTTTTTGAACAAACTCACTTACCGAATTATCTAAATTTTCTATAAAAGAAAGATTTAAAGAGAGCATTAGGATTAAAAAAAGAGCAGTTGCTATATAAAAAATATATTTTCTTCTTTGCTCTTTTTTTATTTTTCCCATTTGATAAAGGTGAGTCCGCTCCGCCGCTGGAGCGGACTCCTCCATCACAGCCAAAGTGTGATGAATATGATATTTAATTTAAAATTTATGAATACTTAAATTTAATGTTTAGGAAGAATTATTTAGAAGAGTTATGCTTTCTTTTTAGAAGTCTTCTTAGAATTCTTTTTAGGAGAATGAGTTTTATTAATAACTCTCCTTGCCAAAATACCGAATATGACTAAAATTCCTAAAAGTGCAATGAATACAATTGTCTTATTTTGCCAATTTTGAACAATTCCCTCAAAAACTAGAATTCCTCCTGTAGATAATCCAGTTATTTGAATTAAACTTTCAAGAGCAAATAAACCTACAAGGAGTAGAATAAATCCTATTCCTGCAAAAATATAAAATCTCTTTTGGTTGTAAGGTTTAGAGGCAGTATCGTAATCTTGTTGACATTTTTCATAAAAATCACAATTTCCATCACTCACAAGATCAACACATTTTTCATTATTACAATAAGAAGTTTCGTGCCAAACTCCTTCATTCCCCTCACAAATTTCTTGAGTTATATTTTCTAGATTATGTGGAAATTTGTTATAATTACAATAATCCGAATATTTGGGTTCTGTTAAAAATAGACTAGTTCCAACATTTACCACCGAGACTAAAATTATTGTTAAGATAATACTTATTAAAATAGAAAGTCCTGTTTTATTAACCATATATTTTACTAGAAAATAGACTATTTAAATCTTCTTTTTTATTAAATAAACACTATCTCCTTTTTTCACTCCAGAAATTTTTATTCCTACAAAGTCTCCTTTTTTACACGAGGATAAAGATTTACCCTCCATTTCAATTCTTTCAATTTTAGCTCTCTTAATCCCCGTATTCTTTCCTATAGCATAAATTTCATCTCCAATTTTAAGCACAGAATGATGAATCTTAATTCCTGCAACTTCTACCCTAGGCCAATATTTTTCAATTCTTCCGATATAAACCTTAGATTCTGTTTGATCTCCTTTTTCAGAATTTGAGAAATCGTCTGCCGTAGGGACTCCTAAATAAAATCCGGAAGAATTTCCTCTATGATAGACTTTCTCTAAATTTTTTAAGGATTCTTTTATTTCCTCTTGAGAAAATTTCTTATCTAATGCTTTTCTATATTCTTTCACAACTGTAGCAACATACTCGGGACTTCTATTTCTCCCCTCTATTTTAAATGAAATAATTCCAGACCTTTTCATATCTTCTAAAAAAGGTAGGGTACAAAGATCTTTCGCAGACATAACCCTATCATTCTCTAAAATTAATTCTTTTCCAGTTTCCTTATCCTTAATAAGATATTCCTTTCTACAAGGTTGAATACACTCTCCACGATTAGCAGATCTACAATAGAGGAATTGAGAGGTAAAACATCTTCCAGAAATAGAAACACACATTGCCCCGTGACAAAAACATTCTACCCCAATTTTTAATTCCTTAGAAATTTTTTTTATTTGCTTTAGTGAAAGTTCCCTAGCTAGTACAATTCTTTCTGCCCCCAATGACTGATAAAATTTAGCAGACTCTAAATTTGATATTGATGCTTGTGTAGAAATGTGGAATGGAATTTTATATTTTTTACATAATTGAATTACAGAAAAATCCCAACAAATAATTGCATCGACGAAAGGTTTAACTTTTTGAACTAATCTTTCTAATTTTTCTAATTCTAAATCATAAATAATTACATTGAGCGTAAGATATCTTTTCACATTTCTCGGTTTACAAATCTTTTCTATTTTTTTTAAATCCCTAAATGAAAAGTTTTTTGCTCTTGCTCTCATATTAAACTCATTCAAACCAAAATAAACTGCGTCCGCACCATTATCAACTGCCGCAATCAAACTTTCCATACTTCCCGCAGGAGCTAACAATTCATATTTCGTCATATATTTTACTCACTGAACGGAGTTTTAAAAGTTACTATTTCTACTTGTAGTAATTAAAGAGTTACAACAAACCGAAAGATTTATAAACCTTTTATCACTGATATTTTCATGGCAGTTGAATCGTTAGAACAATTAGAAAGAAATACTTCTGCTAGCTTCGGCTATGTGAAAAAAGATATTCTAATGTTAAACGATGCAATTTCTGATTTAAATGATAAAATTCAACATCTAAGTTTAAATCATGCAGCATTATTAGATAAACTAGATAAATTAAGCGAAAAAAAGGAAGTTAAGATAATTCCTAAAAAGGAAGTAGTTGAAAAGATTGATAAGGAAACAAAACCTGTTTTAGAATTCTATGATCTAAGAACTAAGAAGAAATTCAAATCAACTGATTATGTTTTTAGAAATAAATCTGCAAGAAAATTTGCAGTCGCTAAGGCTCCTTCAGGTATAGAATCTTGGAGAATTGTAGGATTGGTAGATAGTGCTAAAAAAACAAAAATCTCTAAGAAAGCTATTCCAAAAACAACTATAAAGAAAAAAACTTCTGAAAAGAAAACTCCAAAAAGAATTGTAAAAGAAACAATTGAATATTAAAAGTTCTTTTTAACGAAGACTTTCAATTCTTCTAAATTTTTAATCTTTACTAAACTCTTTCTTAATTCAATAGCATTTTCTTTTCCTTTAGTAAAATTCATTGCCTGAAATTTAATTTGTTTGAATTGAATTTTATATTTTTTAGCGAGGATTAAATAATCTTCAAATGAAATTTCACTTTCATTATTTTTTATTCTCCCAAAAATATTTGGATTTCCAATAGCGGCTCTTCCAATCATAATTCCGTCAAATATTTTTAGTAATTCTTTAGAGTTTTTTTCATTTACATCTCCAGAATAAATTACTGGGATTTTACTTTCTTTTTTAAATTTTTTAGCAAACTCTAAATCTGCCTTTCCCGAATATCCTTGTTCTCTCGTTCTTGGATGAATGATTATTACATCACAATATTTCTCAGCAATCTTTAATATCTTATATGAATAGTTAGATTTACGAATCTTTACGCTAAAAAATTTTTTTGTATTCTTCCTAATCTCTCTTAAAATATTTTCAATTTGTTCTAAATTATCCTGCATATAACTTCCAATCTTTATATCTTTTGCGACAACCGAAGGACATCCGATGTTAAAGTCCCATCCTGAAACTAATTTGTCATGTTTTCTTACAAATTGTTTTATTCCTCTTATTTCGTTACAAAATAATTGTAATATTGGTTTATCTTTTAAATTTAATTTCTTTTTAGATAAAGGATTTATCATCCCAGTATAAACTAAATCTGCTCCAGCTCTCTTACAGAGAATTCTAAATGCGATATCATTCGGTTCCAACATGGGAGCAAGTATAATCTTTTTCATAAAATTATGATTAAGATAGAGTTTATAAATAGATATAAAAACTACCGGTTCTTTTATCTAATATGAAATTTAGAGAATTTGAAACTTCCGAAGGAAATAAGGTTTTAGCTGGAAAAAGTGCGGAGAATAATGAAAAACTAATCGAACAAATCGGGGAAGATGAATTAGTTTTTCACACAAAAAATCCTGGAAGTCCTTTTTGTAATATAAAATCTCCTTCTAAAAATATCTCCAAAAAAGAAATAAAAGAAATTGCAATTTTTTGTGCAAGATACAGCCAGGATTGGAGAGATAATCAAAAAGATGTCACAGTTCATTATTTTTTAGGAAAAAATGTCTATAAATTAAAATCTATGAAATTAGGAACCTTTGGAGTAAAAAATGCCGAAGAGATAAAGATAAAAAGGAAAGAAATATTAAATTTTTTGGAGAAAGAAAATGAGACAACAAACACAAATTAAAAAATTTCAAATCGGAAAGAAAGGTTTAACGAATGAATTTATTGATCAGATTAAGGTAACTTTCAATACATCTAAAAAGATCAAAATAGATATTTTAAAATCTGCCTGCAGAGATAAAGACGAGGCAAAAGAAATTGCCCAAAAAATAATAGGTAGTTTAGGAAAAAATTTTGATTATAAATTAGTAGGTTATGTTTTAACAATTATGAAATTTAATAAAAATATAAGAGATTAAAATGAGGGATATTTTAATCTAATTTTAGGTAATTCTCCTTCTAGAACTTTTGAGAATACCGATTGATTATATATTGTTTCTAGAAATGCTTCACTATAGTCATGCAATCTATAGGTTTCCTTTCTAAATGATTGAACACCATCTAATAATGGAGTTCTAGAACCTCCTACGCCATATCCAATTAGTCTAGAGAGGCCTTCTTCTGTAGAACCAATAGTTGCTATCGGAACTTGTTCTCCTTTATACGATCTAACAATATATCCAGTCATGTTTTTAGAGCTGGGAATGAATCTATAACCTCTCTTTTCTAAATTTTCTCTTAGAGATTTTGATTTTTTATTAAAACATTTACCATCTTCAGATCTTATTTCTATATTGGATTTATAAAAATTTTCTTGTCTTAAAAAATTTATCTCTAACTCTCTAAGAGGAGAGATCAATTCTATTGATCCAGGATTGTAAATAGAAAAAGCATTTATTACATCTTCTATATCGATATTTTCTTCTTCAT
>CAZHYK010000008.1:12354-14382 GCA_964536715.1 Candidatus Woesearchaeota archaeon
TCTTCTTCATCCAATCCTTCATCGCTTGTAAGGAAATTATAAATTCTAGAACAATTAGGTAGATCTAATTTTATCATCTTAGATAAAATAATCTTATTTCCTTTTATAAGGATTTATGAGGTTGTAAATATTCTTCCTGTTATAAAGGTTCAACGTTCCTTCCATTATAGGTTCCATTTAATAGTTAAAGTTGATACTTTCTTTCTTTAATTTCTTCTTTAATTTTATCAATGAAACTTTCTAACTTAATTCCAAATTCAGGCTTATTTTTTCCTCGAGTTTTCAATGCAATCGTATCTTGTTCCTCTTCCTTATCTCCGATAGTAATAATATAGGGTATTTTCATTAAGGTAGCATTTCTAACTTTTTCTCCAATGGTACTCGAAGAGAAATCTACTTCAACCCTAATCCCTTCTTCTTTCAATTTTTCATAAATATTTTTTGCAGTTTTTTCATTTCTGTCTGTAAAACTTAAAACTTTCACTTGAATTGGAGAAAGCCATGTTGGGAGATTTCCATTCGTATTTTCCAATAAAATTCCGATAAATCTTTCTATGGCTCCATAAATAACTCTATGCAACATTACTGGCCGTTTCCTATCTCCATTTTTATCAGTATATTCTAATTCAAATCTTTCCGGCATTGCAAAATCTAATTGTATTGTAGAAAGTTGCCAGGTTCTTTTTTGAGAATCTATCGCATGAAAGTCAATCTTAGGTCCATAGAATGCGCCATCACCTTTATTCACGATATATTTTATTTTTTTATTTTTTAAAACATTTTCCAAAGATAATTCGGCTTTATCCCAAAATTCTTCCGAACCTATTCTTTTTTCAGGGCGAGTAGATAATTCAACATGATCGAATTCTATATTAAATTTTTTATAAAACCTGTTGATTAAGTCCATGATTTTTCCTATTTCCTCCTCTAATTGTTCTTCGGTGCAGAATATATGTGCATCGTCTTGTGTAAATTGAATTGCCCTAAATAATCCCGCAAGAACTCCTGAAAGTTCAGTTCGATGAACTATCCCAATCTCTCCTACTCTCAAGGGCAAATCCCTATAAGATTTTTGAGAAGCCTTGTAAACTAACATTCCTCCAGGGCAATTCATAGGTTTTACTAAAAATGGTCTTCCCTCATAATCTGTTGTAAAATTATTTTCTTTATATTTATCCCAATGTCCAGAAATTTTCCAAAGTTTAGAATCCATAATCTGAGGGGTTTTAATTTCCTTATAGTCTTCCTTAATATGCTCTTCCCTCCAATAATTAATTAATTCGTTATATATAATCAACCCATTATTATGCCAAAAAATCATTCCGGGAGCAACTTCGTTGAATGAGAATAAGTCTAATTTTTTCCCTATAATCCTATGATCGTTTTCTTTCAATTTTGAAGTATCAAGTTTGGATTTAGAAATTGAGGCTAGTAGTTTTTTTGAATCTGTAATTTCTTCTTTTTTAATTTTTGTTTCTTCTATTTTATTTAATTCCTCGCTTCCTATCTGTCTAGAGAGTTCGGATAATGGATGTCCTTTGCATTTCAATTCAAACTCTTTATAATATCCAAAAGGAGCCCTAAATGTCTCTATACCTAGCGAATTTAGTTTAGTTTCAGCTTCAATTAAAACTTGTTTTGCAAAATCTGGAGAAGATAAGGAGTCGGATAGATGAGCATAGGGATATAAAACAACTCTTTCAACCTTTCCAATTTTTTCCTTCAAATCTAAAATATTTTTAATATATTCCTCTAAAATATTTTTATTCTCTCCATCTTGTTTTTCAACAGCAGTTAAAATTACCAAGGGCTCTTTAACCTCTATTTTTTGATTCTCTTTCTCTGGAAGTTCAATTCCTTTTATGGCAGGTTTGAGTGGCTTAAAATTTATATAATCGCAATGCAATGAGAGTATTTTCATAACCTAAACAATAAAAGAATGTTTTTAAAGATTTAGTTAGGTTTAAATTTTTCTAGTTATTTGTAACTACTAGTAAGATATAACAAATAGAAAGATTTATAAAGAAT
>CAZHYK010000008.1:14482-17320 GCA_964536715.1 Candidatus Woesearchaeota archaeon
AATAAAAGAAGAGAACTAGAAGATGAGGAGATAGATAAATTACTCTCAGAGGACATTAAAATTTATGTTAAAAGAGCTAAAAATAGAATTCCAAAATTTGATGAATTTCCGTTATATGTTAGACAAGCAATAGTTGATGGATTTTACAGGGGCGATTTATCTGGAAGTCCAAAGACATTAAGATATATAAACAATGGAGAATTTGGAAAGGCATCTAAGGAATATCTAGATAATAATGAATATAGAAATGCAAAAGCATTAGGAAGACCGGGAATTAGAAAAAGAATGAGAGCTAATGCTGCTAAATTTTTAAAATATCATGAAGAAGGAAAATAATGGTGCTTAAAAAACAAAGAGAGAGGATGAAAGAATATGTTTCTGAAAAATTGGAAAATTCTGGAATTTATATAGTTAAAGATATATCCGAAGATTGTCTTAAATTAGAGCCGAATCCAGATGGAGAAGTGTATTTATTCCTACATTCAAATCCCAACGGATCTAGAGATTTTGAACATAAACTTAATAGATTAATCTATAATGGGAATTATGTAACAAATATTTTTTATAAGAATGGAGAAGATTTTTTTAGACAGTTAACAGATAGAGAAAAATTTATTCTTAGAGATAGATCTATGAAAAATTATTCCTTTAATGAAATTTCTAGAATGATTAAATTGAGAGAGAAAGAACAAAAAATCTTACATTTTTCAGGTGATAGAAGATTAGTTTATTATCAACCAGATAATTCAGAATTTGGAGGAAGATTAGAAGAGGGGCTTGTAAGCTTCGAGTTAAAACCTATTTTCGCATCTTATTCTCATAGAAATAGAGATGATAAAGGATATGATTTTATAATGGCTAACGATGGTAGAAAGTTAGATACTAGGGTAATTTCTGGAAATAAAAATGATTTAATTGGCAAAATTAAACCACAATATTCATCTAAGATACCTAGAGTTTTTAATCTAGTTGGTCAAACGTCAAAAGAAATTGAAGAAGAAGTAAGAAGATATAATATAAATCAAAATTTTGTAGATCTTTTTCTTGAACAAACTGGAACTAACTTAGAGGATTGGGGAGGAGATGTAGAGGAATATATTAATCCTCAATAATTCTTTATTCCTTAAACTTGAAAATATATTAATTTATTTTTTCATTATTTATTATTTTTTTGAGATTCATTTCTAAATCCTTTATTTTTTCAAGTTTATTACTTGTAGAGATCATTCCAGTAATAGATATAATTAGCCCTATAATAAACTCAAGAGAAAGTAAGAAAAATCCTTCTCTTACCCAACCAGCATATATACTGAAAATAATTAGAAGTACTCCTATACCTGTAAAAATTCTCGATGAAATCAAACTTCCTTTTAATTCTTCAATTCTTTCTACTTCAGGATATTTTTTCTTTAATTCTTCAAGTTCTTTCTTTTTCTTCAATTCTCGCTTTCGATCTTCCTTCACAGAAGGATGTTAGACAATATCATTTATTTTTATTAGAATTTCTTTTAACTTCATTTTTTTAAGTTTCTTCCTTATATATATTTAAGAAAAATATACTTTATAAATATATTTGAAAAATCCTGCCTAAATAATTAAATAGCGGGGCAGGCGCTAAAAAATCTTCGATTTTTGGCGACCATTCGTACAAGAGGTGTACTCAGGTATTTGAAAAATCCTGCCTAAATAATTATATAGCGGGGGCAGGATTTGAACCATGCGACCTTGAGGTTATGGGCCTCACGAGCTACCAGACTGCTCCACCCCGCTATATTTTATCAAACATTTACTCTCTTTTAAATCTAACTAATTAAATAAATTTAAAAAGAATATTCTTAAAAAGGCAAAATACCTAAAAAAAATATATGAAAGATATTTCTAAAAAGATAAATTTATTTTCGCTAGGAACATTTATAGTTTTATTTGGAATTTTAGTCTTGTACTCTTTCTATACTTTTTTTACTAATTTTTCTCATTATTTTAATAATAAATCTCTAGATATATTAGAATTATCACTTCCATTTATTATTTTATTCATACTATTTTCACTAGTCCTTTATACTAGATACATATCTAGCCTAAAGTATAAGAATAATTGGACTTCATCTTCGACTATTTTAAATACTATTGGATGGGTAATATTAATTGGATTATCCTTATTTTTGTTTAGTGGATATTTAAAATGTATATTTTCTAGTGAGATTAAATGTTCCATTTTATTAGGTTTAACAATCGCAGTACCTTCTATAATTTCAGGAATATTCTACCTTATTGGGTTAGTTTTATTTATTATAGGATATCAAGTAGGAAAAAGAAAAACCCCTTCTAAGAGAAAGAAGTGATTAAGTCTTGCTAAGATATTCTTATATAGGTGATAAATTATCCTTGCTCCTACTGGTCATAAAAATTACTTCGTAATTTTGGGAATTTCACTAATTTAGTTTCTTTTGGTTAGGAGGAGCTTTTCTTTTCTAAAGAAAAGGAGTTCGTTGAAGTGATTCGAACCTATACAAATAAATTTGCAAAGTATCACGATGAGAATTATAATATCTCATTTCATTCAATATTATTTACGCTCCCACCGGGATTCGAACCCGGGTCGCCACCGTACTCCGCATCACCAAAAGAGATTTGTTCAATCTCTCGCAGAGAATGCAGTTGTTCAGAGAACAGAAAGAGTTTGTTTCATCAACTTGTCTTTCCTGCTTGAGAGGGTGGAATCCTTGGCCTCTAGACTATAGGAGCATAAAGAATAGGATTAAATTAGATTTATAAAGATTTAGGATTCCACGGAATCCTTGGCCTCTAGTCTACCGGCAAAATATTGGATTTTGTTTT
>CAZHYK010000008.1:17420-19860 GCA_964536715.1 Candidatus Woesearchaeota archaeon
AAAGAAAGAATTAAGAAAATTGAAGAATTAAGATCTAAAGATATTGATCCCTTCTCTCATAAATTCAAATATGAATCCGATAGAATTTTCTCTGAAGATATTCTGAAAAATTTTAACAATTTAGAAAATGAAGAAATTTCAAAAGAATCAGTTGCTATAGCTGGGAGAGTTATGTTTCTAAGAAGTTTTGGAAAGTTAGCTTTTGCTAAAGTTCAAGATATCAAAGGACAAATTCAAGTAGTATTGCAATCAGAAAAAACCTCTCAGGAGGTTTTTGATCTATTCTCTTTAATTGATTCTGGAGATATCATCGGAATAAAGGGAAATCCAATGAAGACACGAACCGGAGAAATTTCTATCTTGGTTAAAGAATTGGATTTACTTACAAAATCAATTTTACCCCTTCCGGACAAGGTTCACGGACTAAAAGATGAAGAAGAAAAATTAAGAAAAAGGTATTTAGATATAATTATGAATTCAGAAACAAAAGAATTATTTATTAAAAAACAAAGGTATTACTCTACAATTAGAAATTTTTTAATAGAAAGGGAATTCTTAGAGGTAGAAACTCCGATACTCGAAACTTCTGCAGGGGGAGCGGCTGCAAACCCTTTCGCAACCCATCATAGAGCATTAGATTTAGATGTTTTCTTAAGAATTTCCGTCGGAGAACTCTGGCAGAAAAAACTTCTTGTTGCAGGTTATGAAAAAACTTTTGAAATGGGAAGGATATTCAGAAATGAAGGAATGGATGCAGATCATTTACAAGATTATACCTCTATGGAATTTTACTGGGGTTATGCAGATTATAATGATGGAATGAAATTAGTGGAGGAAATGTATAAAAAAATTGCACTAGCTGTAAATAACTCTCTTATTTTTGAAACTCGAGGACATAAAGTTGATTTAGGAAAAAAATGGGAATTATATGATTATGAAACTTTAATTGAGGAAAAAACCAAATTAAATATTTATAAGGCAACTAAAAAAGATATTGTGAAATTTTTAGAAAAAGAGAAAATAGAATTTGATCCTAATGTAGATAAATGGAGGCTAGTAGATATTCTTTGGAAATATTGTAGAAAACAATTATCTGGACCAGGATTTTTAGTAGGACAACCGGTAGAGCTAACTCCCTTAGCAAAACGAAAGAAAGAAGATCCGAGAAAGGTAGAGCAATTCCAAGTAATTTTGGCTGGAAGTGAATTAGGGAATGGCTATTCCGAATTAAATGACCCTCTGGATCAGGAAGAAAGATTTAAAGAACAAATGAAACAAAAAGAAGCGGGAGATGAGGAAAGTATGGATCATGACGAGGAGTTTGTTGAAGCATTAAAATACGGAATGCCTCCGGCATGCGGATTTGGAGTTTCTGAAAGATTTTTTTCATTTTTAGTAAATAAACCTATAAGAGAAACTTCTATATTCCCCCTAATGAAACCCTCAAATTCTCCACAAAAAAAGGAAGAAAAGAAAGAAAAGAAAGATGGCTCTAGTAAACAAAACCGGAATAAAAGAAGTTAGTTCATTTTCAATTTCTGAGGAATTCACGATAGAATTAGAAAAACAAGTTGAAGAATTAATCAAAAAAGCAGAGATGAGAGCAAGAGAAAATTCTAGAAGAACTTTACTGAAAAGGGATTTATAATCTCTGACTTACAATTTTTGAAACTCCTTCTTGCATACTAACTCCGAATAGAAGAGGAGTCGCTTCAATCAGACTATCGTTGTGTGTAATAACAATATACTGTCCGGATAGCATATATTTTTTCAAAAGCCCCGCAAGAAGTTCAGAGTTATGTTTGTCTAAAGCAGAATCAATTTCATCCAGAATATAGAAACAGTAAGGGTTATGTTCCTGAATTGCGAAAATTAAACTTAGAGAAATCATAGTTTTTTCTCCTCCCGACATAGAGGTGATGTCAAAATATTTCCCTCTTCCGAATTTAACAACTATATCTAATCCTCCTTCAAAAATTTCCTGTTTATTTTCCAACTCTAAATAGACCTCTCCCTTAGTACTAATCTGAGAGAAATTCCTAGTAAAAAGAATATTAATTGCATCAAGAGTTTTCATAAAAGATTTTTTCTTTTTCCTATCAATTGCTAATATTATCTCTTTAATTTTTTCCTTCTCTCCTAAAATGGTATTAACTTTTTCTTCTATTGCCTCAACGATTGTCTTAACCTGATCATAAGTTTCCAAAGCTTTCATATTAATACTTCCAAGCTGCCCTATTTTTACCTGTAAAACACTTAATCGATTAACTAAACTTTCCCTACTTCCAGAAGGAATTTCTTCACTTTTAAAATTCTCAAATTCATTTTCTAAACTTTCTAATCTTGCCTTAATTTCTGCTTCACGAAGTTTTACAGAATAACCTTTTTCATCTTCAGATCTAATTTCATGCTGTAAACCCATTAAATTTGTTTCAAGAGC
>CAZHYK010000009.1:0-2554 GCA_964536715.1 Candidatus Woesearchaeota archaeon
ACACCAAAAATAGTAAGGTTTATATATTAACTTAGCAAACTAATTTTGGTGTGATAAGATGGAAACCACTAATCAAAAATTAATGGAAGCTGCTAGATTTATTTTTATAGCTATAGTGTTAATTTGGCTAATCTGGTTTGTAGCTGAAAGTGCTATAAATGAAATTCCGAATTCAATTGTTGTAGGAATTATTTTATTTCTAGTCTTGGGATTTGCCTACTTTGTCAAGGATAAATCTAAGGAGATATTCAAATGAACATTAAAATTTTAAGAAACCTAATAATCTCGTGGTTTATTTTTCTTATAGTATATATAGGATTTATGATTTCATTTTTTAATTTTGGAGATTCATTAAGTTCCTCCGTAGAATTATTACTTGGCGGAGGAGCGTTTATACTGCTTAGCGGATATATATTAGGAATTTTAATGAGTATAAAGACTGCCCACCTTAATAATTATGCCTTAATCGGATTATTTACTAGTTCTATTTTCGTCCCAATAATAATGCCCGGATTTTTAATTCTCTCTTATTTAAAATTAAAGAAATTTGAGAAAGAGAATGAAATTTACGAATGTGAGAAATGCGGAAAAGAATTTGAATCTGAAGAAGAAGCAGAAAAACATGAAAAAAGATGTAAGGGTAAAAAATCTAAATCTTCCATCTAACCTTTTTTCCACAGTTTTCACAAATAATATTGATATAATCTCCTTTAATTCTTCTTTTTGAGGTATCTAGTGGATGAAAACAATTTTGGCAGAACTCTCTTCTAAGTTTTCCCAACTTTATATTATTCTTCATCGCAAGTCTTTTTGCTTGTTTGTTAGATTTTGAATCTTTCTCAGAAATTAATTCTTTTATTTTTTCAAGAGTTTTTTCTTTCTTAGTTGACATAGATTATTTAAGAAGGAAGAATATAAAAAGATTTGGAAAATATAGGTGAGACAACTTTATGCCTTCCCGCTTGTTCAGCAGTACAAACATAAACGCCTGAAGCTTAACTTCTGTGTTCGGAATGGGAACAGGTGTGACCAACAGACTATGGTCGTCTCAAGATTATTAGATTTTGAGAGTTTTTAAAGCTTATGGAAGCCCTGGAACTATGTGATGTTCTAAACACCTAGGACAATAAGAATATCCTTCCTCTCCCTCGTTAATTAACTTTGATTCATTGAAATTAGATGGAATCCCGTACCTGAATCTTTGAGTCATAGTTCCTACATTTTTGCAATTTCCATTATCTCCCGTACATCTACTTTCTGTACAAAAAACTATTGAATCTGCATGTTTCCATAAATCTCCAATAACCTCTACACCTTGTCTATTGAAATATGTATGAATTGAGGGAATAATTATTTTCTTTCCATTTTCTTTCCAATTTAAAATATATCTTGCCAAATTATCTCCTCTATTCCTAAGAATTAAATCAAATGAAAATGGTTCATCGATTCCAATGACCTTTTTATCTTTTATCGAATACTCTAAATCATTCATAAAGTTTTCATCTCTTAAGTCTATAATTTTTGCGGGAATAGTATAGTCTAAACCCCTTGATTTCCATAAGTTACCATCTCGTTTATTCCAGCTAGATTGAAACAATCCTATTTCACTTAAAGAATAATTATTTTCCTGTAAATAGTTCATTGCTGCCTTAGTTTTTCCACTAAACATAGGTCCTAAAAATAAATGAATAGATCCTTTTTCCATAGGGAAAAACGTATTTGGTTAATTAAAAATATTATTATAATCTAGAGGGTATAACTATTTAAATAAAAAGTTTGCATTATTAAAAAGTAATAGGAAGAAAATCTCAAAAGATAGCCTTAAAAACTCTTTTTTATTATGTAATTTGTAACTAAGATAGCTAACTTCGGAATTCAGAGTTAATAGCTCAGAAGTTGTAAATCAATTTCGAATTCTGAGGAAGGTCCGCACACCTTTACTTCTTAATTGAGGTAAACTGTAAAGAATCCTCCTTGTAAAAGGACTATCGTGAGGTAGAGCTCCATAACAGAAATGACACAGCTCTCATCGTAAATGATATCAGCCTTGAAAAGTGACTAATAGTAATATTAGAAAACTCTTAAGGGAAGTGATTGATGTTGATGAAGAGAATTGCTGAAACAGATGCCTGGATTGGTGAAACCACAATCTTGCGTGGGCTTAGTCGGATGTTAGCATAGACTGTTCGGTAAAACGAAGTCTAACAGAAAGCGGCCTATTTCTTAGTTGTAGTGGGATGAAAATCCCACTTAAATTTCTAAAGTAAGGCTTTTAAATCTAGAATCTAAAAGTAGATTATGAATATTGCAATAGTTGGGGATTCTATAGGACTTCAAAGCGCAGGTTCTCTTGTATCTGCATGGAGATTTGCTACATTACTTGTTAAGCGAGGACATAAGGTGACTTTGATAACTACAGGAAAGGAAGATAAGTTTGAGATCAAAGAGGGAGTGAGAATCTTCTGTTTTAGATCTAAAAAAACTCCATTTCTAGAGGGCTCTTGGAGATGTCCCATCTTCATAGATCGAAAGAAAATTAGAAAAATACTTATTG
>CAZHYK010000009.1:2654-19218 GCA_964536715.1 Candidatus Woesearchaeota archaeon
TCTTGGAGATGTCCCATCTTCATAGATCGAAAGAAAATTAGAAAAATACTTATTGATGAAAAAATTGAATTGACTCATGTTATTGTTCCAACACCTTTCTGCTTTCATGTAATGAAAGTTTCCAAATCAGAAAATATTCCTATTGTAAGCCACTTTCATATGCAACCTGAAAACCTATTAACAGTTCTAAAATTAAAGTGGGAAATTTTTAATAAAATTTTCTATAGATATCTTGGATGGTTTTATAGTCAATCGGAAATATTAATTTGTCCGACTAAATTTGGAGAACAAAAAATAAAACCCTATTTAAAAAAAGTAAAAACCTCCGTAATAAGTAATGGAATAGATCTATCTAAATTTAAAATAAAAAAAACATCTAAAAAGATAAATAAAAAATTCAACATCCCTCGTGATAGAAAAATTATACTTTATGTTGGTAGACTTTGGCCAGAAAAAAATGTTAAAACCCTTATAGATTCAATGAAGTATTTAGATAAAGACAAGTTTCATTTAATAATTGTTGGAAAAAAGGAAAAAGAATATGAGAGATTGGTAAGGCGAAGGGCGGGTCTTTTACTTGAAGATAATATTTCATTTACTGGAAGGTTGACAGACTCTGAATTAATTGAATTCTATAATCTTGCCCATTTATTTTGTTTGCCTTCGATTGTAGAGTTAGAAGGAATGGTAGTATTGGAGGCAATGGCTCACGGGAAACCAATTCTGATATCTAATTCAAAAAAATCTGCTTCGAGATTTTTTGTTAAAAGAAATGGACTCTTGTTCGAAACCTATAATTCTAAAGATTTAGCAATGAAAATAAAGAGAATTTTATCGAATGAAAAATTAGCAAAAAAAATGGGGGTTAATAGCATTAAGGAAGTAAAAAAGTACGATATAAACAAAAGTATAGATAAGCTAATTTCGGTTTACTCCTCTCTTCTTCCTTCTTTCAACTCTCATTAAGATTGGAATGGAAATTAAAGCTCCTATGAAATTTGAAATCATATCAAGGAGAGTATTGTGATATCCTCCTACCCCATTAATCTTGAAAAAAGTTGCTACAAATTCTACAACTTCATAAAATGAGGCCGCGCCAAATCCAGCTAAGGCCGCAATAAATATAAAAAATGAAGAATTAAATCTAATCTCTTTATTAAAATATTTCATGAATCTGAAGATAACCATAGAACAAATAAATCCTCCGTAAGCATGAACTATTTGATCAAATTTTATTGCAGTGAATTCTGAATCTATGTAAAATAATTTTATAAGAATCCAATCATAGAGTCTAACCCCTCCAACCTTTACAATTCCTCCTGCACAAAGATTTACAATCACTAATAATGACATTCCAATTAAAAGAGGAGTTGATATTCCTATCTTTCTATAGAAGAAAAATATAAAAGGAATACTTATGATGAAAGTGAGAATTCCATAGTAGATAAATTCCATATTTCCTGCCCTCCAATGAATGAGGGTGAGAATAAATACAGCTAGTGCAAGTATGATAATTAAAATATCTTGCAATCTTCTTTTTTTAATCTTTGAATCCATTTTTATATTATTTATATCCTTAGTCTTCTATAAAGATTTATAAATGTTATCTATCTTCAATAAATTAGATTGCAAAACTATTAAAATGGCAAATAAAAATAAAATTCTTAGCAAGAAAAATATTGATTCTAATATATTCTTTCTAATATTTTTCTTATTAATTTTGATTATTTCTATAATTACCTCTTTCTTTTCTTCCTATTCAGATTATAGAACTCATATTGAGTTTGTAAGATTATTTTTATCGAACTTCTTATTCTTCATTATTCTAATTATTTTATTTAGGAAGTTTGATAAGTATAAGTCTATGAAAAAAATTATTTTATTTATCTTTCTAACTTATTTAGTATTTTATTTCACCTCGTCGATTTTCTTTTTAAAAAGTGGACAATCAGTAAGGGTTCAAATAGTTTCTTTTGCAATTGTAATAAATCCTCTTTATTTAATTTCAATGATCTCTATTACATTTCTCTTTTTGATAGGATTTTTATCTTCTTTTTTAGAAAAAAGGATAGTTAATTCTAAAATATCTAAAGAGAATAATTGGAAAATAATTGGAGCTCTAATTATAACTTCATTAATTTTTATAATATTTATTTTATCCTACTCTAAACTGAGCTTAGAAAATGAAATTCTCAAAAATTATCCTAAGGATAAATCCTTTTTAACAAAAATAGATCCTTATCTAGAATCTAAACTTGTATCCACAAAAATTAACACTTCGGGATTCAATGTTATTTTTATTTTATTAGAATCTGTAAGTGCGAGAAGATTATCTTCTTATGGATCTGAGAGAAATGTAACCCCTAACATGGATTATATTGTAAATAATGGAATTAAATTTGAAAATATGTATTCTGTTTCTACACACTCAGATTATGCTCAACCGGGATATTTATCCTCTAATTATGTGCTCAGTAATAATGTTAGAAATTTTTTCCTAGAACAAGAAAATCAAAATTCAGTATGGCAAATATTTAATCTAGAGAATTATGATACTAGTTATTTCTCTTCCCAAGATGATAATTGGGCTAGGATAAATAAATACTTTAATTATGATTCTCTCGATATATATTGGCATTCAGAAACCGATGGAATTTATGATTATGGGGGGGGGAATTGGAAGAAAGATTATGATGAAACTACTCTTGAAAGTGCAATTGAATATTTAGAAAATAGAAACTCTTCAGAGAACTCTCCTTTTTTGTTATATTTAAATTTTCAATCTACGCATGAGCCTTTTGAATTTCCTGAGGGAAACTCTTACTTTTTACCGGATAGAAGTTCTATATTTAACTCTATTGAAGAAAAGAATCTCGCTAAGATAAATAGGTATGATAATGCTTTAAAATATGTTGATTTACAGATTGGGAAACTTTTAGATTATCTTGATAAAAACAATTTGAAAAATAACACTATTATTGTCCTCTCATCAGACCACGGACATGATATCCTTAATGAAAGAGATAGTTGTGGTCATGGATGTTCTATCTATAATAGTGTAACTAATGTTCCGTTTAGTATATTTATTCCAGGAGAAGATTCAAGAATTATATATGATAGAGTTAGTCATGTAGATGTTTTACCTACTATTGCAGATATAATGAATTTTAATCTTTCCGAAGGATTTAGGGGAAGTCCATTCAAGGAAGATAAACGGATTTTCTTTTATGCCCAAAATCATATGTATCTCATTGGGATGATTGAGAAGAGCATAAAAATAATTTTAGATATGAATCGTAAACTTATAGAAGTTTATAATCTTAGTGAAGACCCTTTTGAAGAAAAAAATTTGATTGATGATGGAGATTACACTTCTCAAATTAGAACTCTCTTAACATGGCATTATTGTCAGCTAAATTATTTTTCTAAGGATATCCCTGAAGATGGGCTTGAAGAATATTGTGAAGTTTTTAGAAACTAAGATTTTGAAATTCTAAAAATATGCCCAGACCCAGCTCAGAAAATAGGAAATTTTCTGATCCTTCAACTCTCCTTGAAACGAGTTGAAGTAATCGAAAGTTCGATTCTAAAAATATGCCCAGACCCAGCTCAGAAAATAGGAAATTTTCTGATCCTTCAACTCTCCTTGAAACGAGTTGAAGTAATCGAAAGTTCGATTCTAAAAATATGCCCAGACCCAGAATCGAACTGGGAGTTCCGTGAGGAATCGGTTTTCAAGACCGACGCAGTACCATTGTGCCATCTGGGCTTAACTTGATAAGTAATTTAGAGTTTATAAAGATAATTAAGGAGTTCCGTGAGGAATCGGTTTTCAAGACCGACGCAGTACCATTGCCTTTCGGTTCGATTTAAGGAGAACCGGGGGGACAGAAAATTTCTTATTTTCTGTATGCCATCTGGGCTTGATAAAGGAAGTAATTTAGAGCTATAGATTAAATAATATTAACTAATCCCACTAAAACTCTACTAAAAATCTTTCTACAACTATCTTCATCATTCAATTAGATAATTAAAATCCAAGTCCAACTAAACTAGCCTCATACTCGGATTTAAGTTTGCCGAATAGTATTACCAATAACTTAGCTTACTATTCAGATAAAAATTTCTAATTAACCGAATAATGAAGCTAAGCCCTCAGCTGCTTCAGCCTTTGGCTCTTCTTTCTTCTTTTCTTCTTGTACTGGTGCTGCAGATCCACTAGAAGCGGTAGGTGCTGCTGCAATAGATGCATTAGCTAACTGCTCGTCAATATTTACACCACTAAGAGAGGCAACAAGGACTTTAACCTTGGACTCATCTACAGTAGCTCCAGTAGCAGAAATAACTTTATTCAAGTTATCTTCGCTAACTTCTTGACCTAGTTTGTGCAACAAAAGTGCTGCATAGACATATTCCATTTTATTGTTTATCTCCAAATTTAATTGAAGAATATAATTTTATCATTAGAATAATGAAGCCATACCACCAGCAAGGTCTATTGGCTCCTCCTCTTTAGTTTCTTCCTGAACTTGAGTAGGATCTTCTACTACAGCCTCAGGTGCAGGTTCTCCCGTAACGATTCGTCTAATAGTAATCTCGTGAGCAGATGCTTTTCCTAGTATGAATGGAAGAGTTTCTTTTGTTATGAAATTCAATGAAACTCCAAATGCTAAACTTCTTGAATAGTCGTTAAGCAAAATTTCCAGAGTTCCTTTCTTATCAATCTTAATTCCAACATAAACTTTTCCATCCGAGAATGCTGCAATTGGTTCTAATCCAATTTCAAATGGAGTGATATCTAATTTAGCTAAAATAGAAACTTTCTCAGAAGAAATCGCCTCTCCAGGTTTCACAAACAAGGTATCTTTTGCAATTGCAATTTTTCCTCCCTCAACCTTAGGTTGTAGTCCTACCGCACTCAAGGCAGAAATATCTGGACCGGGAGCTAGACTAGTAGGTCCTGCCCTCACCCAAATTTCTTCCTCAGCGATTTGTCCCTCTCTTGCTTTTGCAGGAGATTTATTGTCTGCTAAAATTCCACTTAAAGCAAAAGCATCCTCGTCGGAAAAAATTAATGCATAATCTGAACTAATATGAGGAACTAATTTTTTAAATTCCTCGTTCTTTGCATGTTCTAAGGCAAAATCAATTAAACTTTTTTTCGCAACCCTTACAATTCCTCTCCCCCTAAGTTTTTTCTTTATTTCTTGAAATTGTGAAGATTTTAAATTTTTAATAGAACAAACTAAAACAGTTTTCTTAGAAAGAAGTCCCGCTAATTCCTTTACTATTTCTTTCTTCTTATCGGAAACTTGTGCCTTAATTGCCATAGTCAATCTTTAATGACGGAGTCATTGTGAATTTAATTAAAATGCTTCTAATATTGTCTTTCTTTAATGGAAGTAACTCCGTAACTCCTTTAATCGCAGATTCTAAATTTTCTAAAAGCTCTTTATCTGACATAGATTCTTTTCCAACTCCAATCTTTACAACTCTTTCCTTTGTTCTTACCTTTACAGACTTCTTCATCTTATCAACTAACTTCCTCAAGGTTTCCTCATCCTCCTTAATAACAATTCCTAGTTGAGGAGAAGGCATTTTTCCGGAAGGACCTAAAGCTCTACCAAATTTTGTAGCAACCTGTCCCATCAGCGGAGCTGCAGAAATAAACATATCGTACTTTTTAGCAAGCCTTTTTGCATCTCTTAAATTTTTGTAACTATCGAAGCTATCTTTCAAAATAACATCTACTCCTTTTACTTTAGTAGTTAAGAATGCTGCAATTTTTTTATCATAGGAATTAGGAACTTGAACAAAGGAATTTAAAGATTCTTTTCTATTATCAAATTTTTGAAGATTGATAATTAAATCAACAGTTTGATCAAATTTTCTTTTTTCAAATTTCCTTAATTCTTTTAATGCCTCTTCAAGAGAGTAAAATTCTTTTAGAGTTTTAATTGGTTTCTCAACTTCTTTAATCTCCTTCTCAACAGATTTTTCCTTAACAACTTTCTTTTTAGTTTTTTCAGTTTTCTTTTCCATATTTATAAATCGTATAGAAGTAGCCTTAGCATCTTCCACACTCATTTGAGTTCCTAAAGTCTAGGACACGGTGGTCTTTGATAGTTTATACTAATTTAGAGGGTTTTTAAAGACTTCGGTTTGATTTCTTAAACTGAAAGATATAAATTCTTAAAAAGGAAGAAGTTGAATTAAGAATATGATAAAGTATCTAACGAGAGAGGAAATAGAGAATACTAGGGGAGTTTTAAATTTTAAGTTAGATAACCAATACAATAAGGTTATTCCTGGAAAGATAGGGACTTGGCTTGTTCCGGTTAAGATCTCTCGATCTAATCATCCAGGATTTGGAACCTATTCTCTGATTGGATGGGCTAAAGATTTTCATATAGATTCAAGAGAGAATAAATTAGACTCTATTGTGAGCGTATTACCCGGATTTTACTCTCTAGAGGAATTAGAAAAAAGAGATACCAAGGGAGATTTAGGATTAATAAAAACATTAGAGGATACCTATTCTTTTCCAAACTTAAGAACAGACATCGGGATGATATTACATTCTCCTCGATCTACCTATTATGGAAGTCTTCGACAAAGGTTACAACAGGAGGAGTTCCAATTCTGATGGCACAATTAGTTGCTCTTTTATCGAGGGGGGAAGGAACTTGGGGCCAGGTTGCAGGATTAATCAAGCATGGAAAATGGGAGAAAATTATTTTAGTTGGAAGTTCTTTTGCAAAAAATTTTGATGTTCCAGGAAAAGAATATGAGATCATTGAAGTAGATTTATCTAAACCCTTAGTAAATTTGAAACAAGAATTATTGGATAAACTTAAACCTAGGTTGAATTCAGATTTTAACTCTGAAGTTGCTTTATCAATAGCATCAGGAGACGGAAAGGAACATATGGCTTTAATTTCTGCCCTTCTTTCAATTCCAGTAGGAGTAAGATTTACTGCATTAACAAGAGAGGGAATTGTTTTTCTTTAAATTTTCTTAATTTTCATTTCTTTTTTATCCTTTCCAATTAAAACAATGCAACTTTTTTCAACACTCCCTAATTCCCTCCATGGTTTTTCATTTTTTTCTAAATTAGAATTCAACTCTCCTAAAAGTTTTTTAGAAAAAGATTTAACTTCGTTAAACCAAGGCATTTTAGAATAGCCCATCCTCTTCCTTGCCGAACCAATGGAAGTATATCCTTTTACATGGATAAAATTTGGTTCGGCTCGTCGTATAATTTCGGCATATTCTACAACATTATTGTCAGACATGTTAGTTAGTGAAGCTAACTTTTCTTTTTCATCTTCCGTCGGAGAGACAAGAGTCAATCTTATACATCTTCTACATTTTCCTTTTAATTCTTTTAATAAATCAACTGTTTGATTAAATCGTTTCCAAGCGTCTTTCCGAAGAGGATTATGCCATTTTAAAAAAAGTTTTTCATTCGGAGCATTTGTAGAAAGAGTTAATTGAGTTGGAAGAGAATCTTCTTTTTCCAATTTTTTTATCATGTCGGGATTTTGTCCGTTAGTAACTATGAAAGAAACGCAGTTTCTCTTTCTAATCAAGCTTATTAATTCAGGAAGTTTAGGATAGAGAGTTGCTTCTCCAGATAAAGAGAGAGTAATCAGAGAGGGTTCTAAGGATTTTTCAAATTTATCCCTATCCACACTTTCCAATCCTCCAAATCCGCTAAGAAGTTTTTTTCTTTTTTCAATAATTCCTTCGAGAAACTCTTCAGGTTCATCAAATTCCTTCAAGTCAATTCCTAGATTCATTTCAATTGGTCTCCAACAATGAACACAACAATTATCACAATTCATAACGCAAGGAGTACATTGACAGCAACGAGAGGAATCAATTCCGTAAAATGTTTCCTTCCAACAGCTCTCCTCTCCTCGAAGAGAACTCTTGGTATAATTACAAATTTGAACCGCCCCTCCAATACCAAACAATCCATAACTTTTTTTTAAAAGATCTTTTTTTATTGTTTCTGTTAGACCTTCAGAATTTTTTACCATAAATAAAAAAATAAAATGCTATTTAAATAGCTTTAGAATATTTACTTCTTCTTTTTCTTAGCTACTTTTTTAGCAGGCTTTTTTACTGCCTTCTTAACAGGTTTCTTAGCTACCTTCTTAACAGGTTTCTTAGCTACCTTCTTAACAGGTTTTTTTGCCGCCTTTTTTTTTGCTGCCATTTTTATTAACACCCTTTTAATTAAAAAAAATAGCACAACGGAGTTTAAATACTTTTCTTTATTTAATAAATCTTGCAACAAACCATAATAAGATTAATAATATAAAAATTAAAATCACCGTCGAGAAAAAGAATTTATAGATTTTATTCGCTTTACTTTCTTTTTTAACAATTGAAAGTATAAACAAATATAAAAATCTTCCTCCATCTAGGATTCCCATTGGAAGCATGTTAAACATTGCTACAAATAAATTTATCAAAGCAACCCACCAGAATAAATAATAAATAAACTCTGCAATCTCCTCGTTAAACTTGCTTTTATAATCTGTTGTTGCGTCCTTAAAATTAATAATAGAAAATATCATCTTAGATATTCCTTTTTTTGTATTAATAACTCGATGTTCAATTCCTAAAAATCCTTTTGAATTATTTAGGGGATTCTCGTTGAGAGTTATATCGAACGAAAGAATTTGGTTTTCAAAGTTTGTTTTGATATTGATTTTATCTCCAGGATATTTTTTTATCATTGTTTTTTCAAAATCTTTAAATCTCTTTACAGGATAATCGTCGACAGAAATAATTGAACCTCGTAATTCATTTTTAACAGCAGGATAGTCTCCATAAACAATCATCGTCTTATCCTCTATAAATGAGAGATTTTCAGAAATTAGATTATAAAAATCTCTTGGAATAAAATATCTTCCTTCGGAAGTTTCTATGCTAACAATTTGTTCGGAAAAATTATTAAATGAATTTATATCTGAGGCATTTATTGTAGTCCTTGCATAATCAGAAAATATATATCCTGAGGGAGTATAGGCTATACTAAAGAATAAAACTAGTAATATAAAGAATAGAATTGCGAATATAAAATTTGTAAATGCTCCCGCACCTAATATAGCCATCTGCTCAGAATTCTTACTTTTTTCAAAACTTTTTTGATCCTGTTCTACAAATGCTCCTAAGATAGGACCTAAAAATAAAAATCCTGTAGATTTAATTTTAACTCCAAATAACTTCATAAAAACTCCGTGAGCAAATTCATGGACTAACGCAACAATTGCTAGAGCAATTATAAAATAACTAAAATAAAAATTAGGAAAAATACTTTGCAATCCAAATACTTGTGGAAAATAAGGAATTAAGGGGGCGATAGGAGGAGCTCCGTTAGTGATTTCAATAGTTTTCTCAGGTGCAATGAAATAGGAATATACATTGGATGCAAGAAGTACTGTGATCAAAATCATCAATATAAATCCTATGACTATGATTACATATTTTAATTTTTTTAATATCTTAGAGTACTTTTTTGTAAATTTAGAAATAGCATCCATTCCCCATTTTGTTTTATATAAAAAAATCCAACCCTCCCTCTTTAAATTTTTTTTATTTTTAACGAGAAACATCACCAAGGCTATACAAAATAATACTAAGAATGTAAGATCTATCACTAAGATTTTATTCATTTATTACCCCTATTTTTTCTTTATTGCACGAAACGCCTTTGATTTACATTTCCTACAAGAAACTTTTCCTGCTACAACTCTTCCAGGTTCAATTCTCATCTTTTGTTTACAAACCTTACAAAAGAAAACATTCTTAAATAATCTTTTTTGAGCGGTTGGAATTTTTGTAGCCATTATAGAATCCTCTTTAACATTTTAGTACCCTCAACATCCCAATATTCTACATTTGCACCATCGGTTAATTCATCTTTTAATTCTTCAGGAATTGTTAATTCAAAATTTTCAAAATTTTCAGAATCCATGATACTTACACTCTCTCCGTTGATTGAAAGAACTTGAGCTTTTCTTTTATCAATCATTGGAACGTCAAATCTTTCATGTCCAGGACACATAAAAATTCTTTTTTTCCCTGACATTTCTGAAACTGTTTCAAATCTACACTTACTTGCTCCGTGCTTTCCAGTTTTAGAGATGTCCATAGTCTTAACCTGAAAGGCTTCATTATCTACGAAAACGTAGTTTCCAATTCTCAAATCTGTTGCATTTACTATTTTTAATACCATAAAAATTCTACAAGAATTTGATTTATAAAGTTATTGTTTCAAAAAACAACAAACTTAAAAAGCTAACTAATTAGATGAAGATATGGCTGTTGAAAAAAATACCTTTATTGAAATAGAATATACTGGGAAAACTGAAGATGGAGAAATTTTTGATTCTACTCGAAAAGATGATGAAAAAATTATGGGAGTAAAGGAAGGAACATTTAAACCTCTAAAATTAGCTGTAGGAAATGAAATGATTGTTAAAGGATTAGATGAAGACTTCATCGGAAAGGAAATTGGGAAGGATTATTCTGTTAAAGTTTCTCCAGAGAAAGCATTTGGAAAAAGAGATCCTAAGCTTGTTCAAATGGTTTCTATGTCTAACTTCAATGAACAAAAAGTAGTTCCACAAAAAGGAATGCAATTTTCATTTGATGGAAAACTTGCAAAAATTGTATCTGTTTCTGGAGGAAGAGTCTTAGTAGATTTTAATCACTCTCTTGCTGGAAAAAACCTAATCTATAGTTATAAAATTCTTAGAAAAGTAGAGGATAAAAAAGAACAACTAGATTCCTTACAAGAATTCTTTTTTAGACAAAAATTTGACTCTGAAATAAATGGAAATACGGCAAAAATAAAAATTGAGAAGAAATTCCTTCCAATTTTTGAATTAATGAAACAAAGATTTGAAGAGATAATTTCTCTGAAAATAGAATTTGAAACTGTTTCAGATAAGAAATAATTCAGACTACAAATGCTTATAAATAGATTTTTCTTTTAATTGATATGGCATATATGGGAAATGTTAGTGGTGAGGAACATAATTCTGAATTGAATAGAGAGTTAGAAGAATTATTGAAGAAACAGAATGCGCGAATAAAGGTTATTGGCGTTGGAGGAGCAGGGAATAATACTGTTTCTCGAATGAGAGAGGTAGGAATTAAAGGAGGAGAGATTATTGCAATAAATACTGACGCTCAGGATTTACTTTATTCTAATGCAGATCAAAAAATATTGATTGGAAGGGAAATTTCTAAGGGATTAGGAGCTGGTTCAAATCCCCGAATTGGAGCTGAAGCTGCAAAAGAACAAGCTCAGGAAATTAGAAAAAAATTAGAAAATTCGGATATGGTTTTCGTTACATGCGGACTTGGAGGAGGAACTGGAAGTGGTGCAACCCCTATCGTCGCGGAAATTGCAAAAAAAACCGGCGCTTTGACTATTGGCATTGTTACATTACCATTTACTGTGGAAGGTAAAAAAAGAATTGAGAATGCGATGGAATCCTTAGAGAGAATTGAATCTACGGTTGATACTCTTATAATAATTCCAAATGATAAGCTATTGGAAATAGCTCCGGATATGCCTATTCCTACTGCATTTAAAATTGCAGATGAAATTCTTACTAATGCTGTTAAGGGAATTACCGAGTTAGTTACTCGTTCTGGCCTCGTTAATTTAGATTTTGCAGATGTAAAGGCTATAATGTCAAATGGAGGAGTTTCACTTATTGGGATGGGAGAGGACGATTCTAGTAATCGAGCATTAGAAGCGGTTGAAAAGGCCCTGGTAAATCCTTTAGTAGATGTAGATATCACTAACGGAACCGGAGCTTTAGTGAATGTAATCGGAGGAACTGATTTGTCATTAGATGAATATAAAAAGATTATGGAAACAATTGGAAGGAGACTCTCTCCAGATGCAAAATTAATTTCAGGAGCTCAAATCTCTGCAGACTTAGAGGGCACAATTAGAGTAATGGTAATTATTACCGGAGTTAAAAGTTCTCAAATCAGTGGAGATAAAAAACCCTTGGAAGAAAGAAGGAGGGATGAAATGTCTGAAGAATTAGGAATAGAATATCTTTCCGAAGAGTAAGATTTAAAAAGAATTTTTTCCTATAAGAATTATGGCGAATATAAAATCCTGGGCTTCCTCGCAAAAAACACAATATGTTAGGCTTTGGAGAACTATGAAAAAACCAACAATGGAAGAATTTAAGACTGTTGCAAAGGTTTCTGCTGTTGGAGTTTTAGCACTTGGTTTCGTTGGTTTTACAATCAGTTTAATTATTAATTTTATTAAGTAAGTCTTAAATACCCTTTTCTTTTGGTTCTAATATGGTTGAAACAAAAATTTCTGCGGGAAGTTATGACTTAAATAAATTTCTTTTCGGAGGCTATGAGACAGATATAATTACTACTTTTTATGGTCCGGGAGGAAGTGGAAAAACAAATCTTTGTATGCTTGTTGCAGTTTCTCAGGCAAAAAAAGGGAATAAGGTAATTTATGTAGATACAGAAGGAGGATTTTCTTCGGAAAGAGTTTACCAAATCTCTAATGAACCGAGAGAGAAAACAAATGAAATTTTGAAAAATATTCTATTGTTAAAACCTACAAATTTTAAAGAACAGGAAAAAGATTTTGAAAAATTATTAGAGTATGTAAAAAAAGGAGATATTTCTTTAATTGTCATCGATAGCATTGCGATGCTTTATCGTCTAGAACTTGCAGATGCAATTAAAACAAAAAAAGATCTTAAGATAAAAGAGGTAAATAGTAATCTTGCCTCACAACTAAGAAAACTAAATGAGATTGCGAGAAAACAAACGATTCCTGTAATTGTAACAAACCAGGTTTATTCTCTATTCGTTCAGGGAGGAGATAAAATAGATGAGGAAAAACAAGTTTCAATGGTTGGAGGAGATCTGTTAAAATACTGGTCTAAATGTCTTATTGAGTTAAAGAAAAATCCTAACAGAAGAACTTTACTTCTGAAAAAACATCGTTCTCTTCCAGAGAAAGCTCTTGATTTTGAAATAACAAATTTAGGAATAAAAAAGAAAGGTTGGATCTAATTCTTTCTCTTCCTTAAATTTTCAAATAACCATTCCAAATAGGGTTTCTGTTGTGCCTTAGCCATTTTTTCAATAATTAATTCAGGAGTTGAGTTTGCAAGTTTTCCGAGGACAGGATTATGATTCACTATAAGTTCGTAGTTTTCGGTTAAACCGGTTGCTTCAATTCCATCTATTCTAGATTTAGGAGGAAGTAATTTTTGAACCTCTTGTCCTAGATGAGTTGCAACAACCAAGAAGCAATTTTGTTCAATAAAATATTCGGCAGTAGAAACAATTATCTCTCCAGCAACTCCAGGTTCGGTAACTGCCTCAATCTCATCAGCAAGAATTAGGGTTCTCTCTCCAGGTTTAATCTCCGACATTTGAGTTAAAAGAGTTTCAAAAGCTCCTCGAGAGATAGATCCTTTATTCTTTGCAAAATAATAAACTTCACTGAAAAGAGGAATGGTTAATTCTCCTGAAACTGGAAGTCCTAATTGAGTAAGAGAAACTAGTTGAATTAAATGCTCTAACAGAGTAGTTTTTCCTCCAGAATTTGCTCCAGTTAAAATAGAACATCTTTCGTTTTGAGTTAGTTCAAAAGATATTGGTTGAGGATTATTTAAAAATAAATTTTTAGATAAATTTATTTTTAATTCAGAGCTAATCTTGGGGAAAAAATTTAACTCACTTCTAAAAGTAGAAATCCCAGAAATAAAATCTTGATAGATAATTTCTCTTTCTAATCTTTTCAAGAGACTAGGAATATTTTTTATTGAGTCATATTCTTTTTTTAAATTAGAAGCAAAATTTAAATAATTTCTTGTAGATTGTTTTTTAATAAAATTCCAAACCTCTTTATCGTCAAGTTTTATCGGAATTGTGTCTAGAAAAATCTCTCTAGGAAGGTTAGAATTTTTTAATTCTCTTTCTAAAATATCCTGTATCTCCTTGGGAATTCCCTCGGTTAAAAGAGAAACTACCGACTCTCCTGAAAGAGTCATTTCCCTAATTTTCGTCATAATCTTATCATTAATTTCTTTTGTTAAATCTTCAATATCTCTCACATCTAAAACTTCCTCTTCTTCAAATTCTAACATCTCTAACAAAGGTTCTAACTCCTCTAAAATTTGATTTATCTCTTCGGTATTTTTTGAAGATTTTAGAATTTCTAAATTATCTATCCAGGATGAAAGTTCAACCAAGTTTTTCTCTAAACTTGCTTCTTGGATTTTGGAAATCGGAATTGCTTGAGAAATTCGTTCTATTAAATTATCAAAATTTTCACAATCTATATATCTAACTAAATCATATCTATCTAAATCAAAAATATCTGATTGTTGATTAACAAAAACAACACTACATCCCTCTTCCTTTAATTTAACAAGAGTAGATTCGTCTTCGGTAACAACTACCGAATCATAAGGAGCTTTCCAACTAGGATTTCTTTTTTTAAGTTTATTAAATCTAGAGTTTTCAAAACTATTTAATTCTAAAAAGAATTTTTGTTTTTTTTCAATATCTTTTTCTGAATTATTATCTTCAAATAACTTTAATATTTGCTTTGTATTCTCTAATCGGAAATTCCTAGAAACTAAATTTAAAGTTTTTTGATGAATTCCTTTAGCATCTTTTGTTTTGAAAATACTTTGGTTTGAAGATCTAATATTTTCTCTTTCAAATAACGAAAGATTGTTTTCTTCGATAAATTTTATAATTTTCTCTCTCATATAACTTTAACTATTGAAGGGTTTTTAATAATTTGTATCTAAAATATTAGACTGAATTTCCTATTAAAAGAATAATTGCAATGCCTATGGTGTGTAAAATATAGGTAATTAATAGGAATTTTTTTGCAGAGATTTTCTTCATACTAGCAATCATTGCAATACCTAGCTCTGTTGGGAGGGGGGAAGAAATGAGGATCCCTGCAACAATTAGATTAAACATGGTATAAAATTTTCCAAGAGTTTTCTTGGTTGTTCTTCTTAGTTTTCTCATAAATTTAGTTTCCTTAAAACAGATAACTTCATCATCTAGAGAATGTCTAACTAGATAAAATATTAAAAAATCACTAATTACCGCTCCAACTCCTCCAATAAAGATAGCCAGGAATAAATTTTGACTTTTAGCTAAAATTAATAAAACTGCTGTAGCTATTGCTGCGCTAAAACCATATGAATAAAAAAGCCCTCCGATAAAAGTTCCAAAATATCCTAAGGAAATAAGAATATTATTCAGAGGCTCATAATTTCTCCCCTTAGAAAATAAAATAATTGCTAGAACAAGAGTTATAAACAAAACAATTAATTTTGGAAATTTTATTATTCCAGTTCTATTACATAATAGTATTTCTTCCTCCAAAAACTCCTCAATTTTTGACTCTTTTTTTTCTACCATAAATCAATAATATTTTCTAGATTTATAAATTCTTTTAAAATTAAATTTTTTCTAATTCATAACTTTCCTTGCTGTCCCTTATATTCCAACCTAGAGAGTTTATTTTATCTCTTAATTCATCCGATTTTTTCCAATCTTTATTTTTCTTGACAATTAATCTTTCTTCAGCAATTTTTTTAATTTCCTCAGGAATTTCCATATTCTCTTTTTCAAGCAGTTCTAGTCCAAATACTTCATCTATTTTTTTTATCGTTTGAATTTTTCCAACTGCACTTTCATCTCTAACAAGTTCCCATAGAACTGCAAGAGCCTTGGGAGAGTTAAGATCATCATTAATTGCTTCCTTAAATCTATTCAAATAATCCTCATTAATTTTTCCATCATCTTCTAATGAAGAAATTATATTTTTTAATCTCTTTAAGGAGATTTGTGCATTTTCTAAAGCTTCTAGAGAAAAATCTAAGGGTTTTCTATATATAGTATTCAAACATAAATATTTATAGGAAAGTGGAGAAAATCCTTTCTCCTCTAACTCTGAAATTGTATAAAGCCCTCCTTTTGACTTTGAAACTTTTTCTCCTTTAAATGTTAGAAATCCATTATGCATCCAGTATTTCACAAAAGGTTGGTCATTAGCCATTTCAGATTGAGCAATTTCATTTTCGTGGTGAGGAAAGATATTGTCTGCTCCTCCAGTATGAATATCAATTGTCTCTCCGAGATATTTCATAGACATTGCGGAACATTCTATATGCCATCCAGGAAATCCAACCCCCCAAGGAGAAGCCCATTCTTGTTGTCTTTTATCTTCTGGAAAAGAAAATTTCCAGAGAGCAAAATCACTAGGATTTTTCTTTTCTTTTAGAGCAATTCTATTTCCAGCATCTAAATTTTCTTGTTTATTTCCAGAGAGTTTTCCATATTCAGAAAATTGAGAACTGTCAAAATAAATTCCATCCGAGGTTTTATATGTTGCTCCTTTTTTTTCTAGTTTCTTTATCAACTCAATTTGCTCTTTAATATGTTCGGTTGCCTTACACCAGATGTTCGGCTCAAGAATATTTAGCTTTTTAAAATCTTCTTTAAATTC
>CAZHYK010000010.1:0-2609 GCA_964536715.1 Candidatus Woesearchaeota archaeon
TCAATATCGTTCTTCTTATTGATAGCATAACTCTCACTAGAATTTTCTGCTGCAAGCATAATCTCTCTTGCTAAACTATCTTGTATCTTAACCTTCTTATTAAAAGATTTATCATAAGCCCCATTAGCAAAGAACCTCAAAACAAGGTTTAATCTCCTTCTAGGCGATATATCTACTGCCTGTGAGTATCTAGCTCCTCCATATTCAATAGAGGTAACTTCATCTCTAGGAGCCGCATTTTCAATAGCTCTTACAAAAATTGCAACTGGATTCTCTCCAGTCTTTTTAGCAATAATTTCAAAAGCATCTAAAACAATTTTAGTATTCTTAGAATGTTTTCCCGAACTCCAATTTGTAATAATTCTATGTTTTTTTCCTCGAGAACCAGGAACTCCGATAATATTTACAAGTCTTTCAATAACATTAACTTTTGTCTTTGCATGATCATACTTAATTCTTCCGTTGCTCTTCAAAACTAATTTAGCATCTAAGTTAATAACTTTTTTCAAACTAGGATCTCTAACTCCTACTTCACTTACATCATACAAATCAAAAACTTTAAACTGAATCATCTTCTTCCCTTCTCAATCTTTCCTCTCCACAATCTACTCAAAGGCTGATCATTTACTTTAATTACCTGATAATTAACTCCGGACAAATCTCCTTTTGTCTTTCCCATCTTTCCACCAATTCTTTCAATCATAACTTCATCGTGTTCATCAATAAATTTTTGTGCAAGATTCCCTGGAATAAAAGCGGTAATTTCCTTTCCAGTTTTTTTCAACTGAACTCTACAACATTTTCTCATCGCAGAGTTAGGCTGTTTAGCTTCCTTTTGAATTTTAGAAACTACAATTCCAAGAGCTTGAGAGCTACCTTTAAGTGGATTGAATTTTAAAGTAATTCCAGTTTTCTTTTTCTTATGAACTCTATCATTCAATCTAAACTTAGCCCTTCTCTTCTTCAATTTTCTTCCATTCATTAATCCCATACAATCATTTCACAAAATTCATTTAAAAACTTTCCTATTGTCCAATCTTTAAAGATTTAATTTTAAATAATTTATTTAAGATTTCTTTAAGTTCATCCTCTCTAACTCTATTTCTTCCAATCAACATTGCTCTGCTCTGCATTGGAGCTGAAATAACTAACTCTCCATCCTTTAATTCAATATTAGTTACCTCAATAGGACTAATTAAATTTTCTATGAATTTTTTTATTCCTTCGTCGGAAGAAGGCATTTCAATAAGTTTTATTTTCCTTCTTAATGTATCGCTTAATTTTTTTATATTAGATCCTCTAGGTCCAAGAGCCCTATTCATTTTAGACTTAGGAATTGCAAAGAATAATGTATTCCCATAGTTAAAACAATCGGTGGTTGAAACCCCAGAAATTCTTTCAAAAAGATTAATATATCTCATCAACTGCATATCTATAACTTTTGCCATATTATTCAACTAGAAAAACCTCAGATTCAAAATCTATTCCTAATTCTTTAGAAATTTCTTCCTTATTCTTCAAAAATTCAAAATTAATTTCATTTTTCTGTAAAAGTTCGATGGTTTCATCTCGTGCATCTTTCACAACAAAAACTTTCAAGGATTTTTTCTTTTTGTTTTTATGGGCTTTCAAAACCTGCCTAATTCCAAACTTAATTTTTCCTTCTTCCATAGATCCTTTTAGGGTTTTCAAACTCATTTCTTTTCCTCCTTCTTCGCTAAAGGTCCAGTAACTCTTACCAATAATCCTGGAAGTCCAGTACCTACCGGAACCGGTTGATTTAAAATAATATTCTCAATTACCGAAGATAATTTATCTTCCTTTCCAGTCTTAGTTGCCTTAACAAAATGAGCTACCGGAGTTTCAAAAGAAGCTCTTGCTAAAACAGAACTCTTGTCAGCAATAATTCCAAATCTTGTAATTCCCTTCACAGCTCCTGAAGAGGTCATAGCATCAGCAACGAGAGATAGATGTCTAAAGTTAATGTCTAATCCTTGAGAAACTAAGACCTTAGAGATTTCATCAATAATTGCCTTTCTTGCAGCCTCTATACCAAGGACATTTGCAATCTCATGTAAGTCATTAGAAAATACTTTTTTAGAATTAACTCCTTTGAAAGAAAGAACACTCTTTAAATTAGAACCCGCAGTCAAGATAACATAGTCTCTATCTCTCTTAACTACTAAAACTTGTGTAATCCCTTTAACCCCTGAAATTATTGTTTTTTTAATCTCTTCCTTCTTTTTAAAAATTTCTTTAAATGTTGCATCCTTCAATGAAATTATTAAGTTATCTCCCTTTCTCTTTACATCATAACCTTTCCCATCAAGACCTGCCTCTACACTCTCAATCTTCATATGAACTCTTTTTAATGCCTTCGGATCTATAATAATTTCTAAATTTTTAGAAGAAAAGTCAGCTCCAATTTCAGAAACGATTTCTTTTAATTTTACTTCCTTCAATTTTTCTGCAATAGTTTTTGCTGATTGTTCATTATTATTTTCACTATCTAAAAATATCTCCATTGCTGGAGTAGAAGGATTTTTCGTAGCATTTAATATTTCAATCAAACGAGGAAGACCTTGAGTTACCTGTACTTCAGCAACTCC
>CAZHYK010000010.1:2709-16769 GCA_964536715.1 Candidatus Woesearchaeota archaeon
TTAATATTTCAATCAAACGAGGAAGACCTTGAGTTACCTGTACTTCAGCAACTCCTGCTGAGTGGAAAACATTCAAAACCATCTGAGTAGAAGACTCTCCAAAAGATTGCGCAGTTAAAATACCAATTGCCTCTCCAGGAAGTATTTTTTGATTTTTATGTAAATTAGTAACATCCATTCCATCTCCGCCAAATTCAAATTGGACAATATTATCAGAAGCATCTCTTACAGTTCCATCATAGGCAACGGTTAAATCCTGTAGTGCTGAAACTAACCTTCTATATAAATATCCGGACTTAGGAGTTCTCAAAGCCGTATCCATCATAGCATCTCTTCCTGTCATTGCTCCAAAGAAAAACTCATCTGCTCTCAAACCTTCAATAAGAGAACTCTCAATAAATCCTGCAGAACGAGGGCTTAAATCATCTTGTTTAAAGAAACTCAAAGATCTTCCAGTATAACCGAAATTAATTCTTTTACCATTTAATACTTGTTGCCCTACAAGACAAGACATCTGAGTGATATTTAACATATTTCCTCTTGCCTTAGAACTAATCATTTGATTTGCAAGATTGTCTTTAGGAAAGTGGTCCTTCACATATTTACCGACATCAGTTCTTACCGAGTTTAAAATTTGTAGTATCTTGATTTCCCTAGTTTCCTCAGCAGTTTTACCTGGTAAAATTTCTAATGTGCCATCATAAAAAGATGCAATAACTTCATCAACCTTCTTATTTGCAGAAGCTATAATTTTTTCAGTCTCTTTCTTTATTTCATCTGAAACATCGACATCAGCAATAGAAATTGTAAATCCATTTCTAGATAAAAATTGGAATCCAATTTTATAAATTCTTTCTAAAACTTCAATTACTTCACTTCTACTTAATTGTGTGTCTAATTCCTTAACTAATTCTCCATCCTCTGATGTAATGTTCTTGGTATCTGTTAGGTCTAAACTAGTTTTAATATCTGAAGGGATTAGAGCCTTGAATAAATCCTCTCCCGAATTTTTATTCTTGAAATTAGAATAATTTTCTAAACCTGAATTAAACATCAATTGAGAAGCTTCAGCCTTATCAAACTCAGTTCTAGTGAATAGATAGTTTCCAGTAACAGAGTCTTCATTACAACCAATAAGATTTGTGTTATTTTTAGGAGACATTAAAGACTGCTCAACATCTAAAAGAACTTTTGCTTCTGCTCTAGCTTCTTCTGTCTGAGGACCATGAATATTCATCTCATCTCCGTCGAAGTCCGCATTATATGGTGCACAAACAGCAGGGTGTAATCTAAATGTTTTTTCAGGAAGAACCCTTACAAAATGAGCCATTAGAGAAGATTTATGTAGAGAAGGATGTCTATTAAACAGAACTACATCTCCATCGATAAGTTGTCTGTCTACTGCATATCCTATCTCAATTTCATTCGATAAATCTTCTTTCAAATCTTCAGAAACTCTTTTTTTCTTACCATCGTGTCTAACTATATAATTTGCCTGAGGATAACTATCTGAAAGAATTAATTTCTTTAATCTCTCAATATTAAATTGAGTAACTCTTTCTGAAACCGTAATTATTTTTGCAACTTCGAATGGAACCCCAATTTCATTCATCTTGATATTTGGATCTGGAGAAACAACAGTTCTAGCAGAGAAATTGACCCTTTTACCTGCAAGATTCTTTCTTATTCTTCCTTCTTTTCCCTTTATTCTTTCATTGATTGTTTTTAGAGGCTGTCCACTTCTATGTCTTGCAGGAGGAACTCTAGCAATAGAGTTATCAAAGAAAGTTGTAATATGATATTGAAGTAAATCCCACAAGTCTTCAATAATAACTTCCGGAGCTCCTGCATTTAGATTTTCCCAAAGTCTCTGATTAGATCTTATGATATCAGAAAGTTTATGAGTTAAATCATCTTCAGATCTTTCTCCAGACTCTAGTGTAATCGAAGGCCTCACTGTTACTGGAGGAACAATTAGATAGGTAAGAACTGCCCACTCAGGTCTTAGATTATTTGAGTTTATTCCTAATAATTTTAAATCAGAATCAGAAACCTTAACTAATCTTTCTCTAATTTCCGTAGGCATTATTCTTCTTTTCCCAATATTAAATGATGAGGGTTTTTCTAATTTAGGTTTCTCTTGAACAAAATTACAGTGAGGACATTTTTTTGCAGCTTTTGCAATTTTAACCCTCTCTTTAAGATCTTCATTATAATCTGCTTCAGATAATAAAGCCTTTCCACATGCCTCACAAGAACATCTTAAAACTGTCTCTATAATCCCAAGATATTTTATGTGAATAATAGGTCTCGCAAGTTCAATCATTCCAGGATGTCCAAGACACTCCTTCAATCTTCCACCGCAAGTTCTACATCTAACTCCAGGATCTATAGCCCCAAGTTTTAAATCCATTAAACCTCCGTCAACAGGATAACCATCTACATCATAAAGTTCCGGAGTTACGATCTTTGCAACAGCAATCTTCTTTATAATTTCCGGGCTATAAAGTCCAAAGCTTAACCCTTCAATTTGTTTTTTTACTGGTTTGTTCATTTTATTATTTTAGTTTGATAGTTTTAAAATCTATTCGTATTTATTTTTTAAATTAAATTTAGTTGAAATATGCATTCCTTGAAGTTCTTCCAATAAAAGTTTAAAGGCATATGAAACTTCTACAGGTTCAACATGTCTTGACTGGCAGATTGGACATGAAACTTTCTTTCTAATTTGATCATCTAATGCTAAAGATCCGCATCTTTCACAAATGTGAACTATAACCTTGTCAGAATCATATCTCTCTTTTAATAGAAGCGAAGCTCCGTGAGCTACTAGAGCTTGTTGCTCCATCTCTCCAAGCCTTAAACCTCCTCCTCTTGCTCTTCCTTCAATAGGTTGTCTAGTCAATAAAGCAATTTTCCCTGAAGCTCTTGCATGAATTAAATTCTTTACCATTCTTCCAAGTTTTAAGTAATAAAGAGTTCCTATGAATATTTTAACTGCTAATTTTTGACCGGTAACTCCGTGATACATAGTTTCTTTTCCATCATATCTAAATCCTAATTTCTCTAAATTATCCTCAAGAGTTCCAAGTTCCGGACTTGAGAAAGCAGATGCATCAGATATTTTCCCAGATATTGCTGCGATCTTACTAGACAAAACTTCTAAAAGATATCCTGCAGTCATACGAGATGGGATTCCGTGAGGATTGAAAATTAAGTCTGGTTTAATTCCACTAACTGTAAAAGGAACATCATTATCTTCTGCAAGCATTCCGATAACTCCCTTCTGTCCGTGAGGTGTAGCAAACTTATCTCCAGTTTCCGGTCTTCTCAAATCTCTTAATCTCGTTTGAACAATCTTATTTCCCTCAGCATCTTGAGTAATAAACACTCCATCTACAACTCCATTTTCTCCTTGCTTAACTACAGTACTATTTTCTTTATTCATTTGGATAGAAATCTCTCTCATATCCGATAGGAATTTAGGAGGGCTAACTTTTCCAATAACTGCATCTCCCTCAGATACCTCAGCCTCTGGATAAATAATACCGTCATCCTCCAAATATCTATAAGACTCCTCAGTTCTATAGCCTGCAACATCTTTCTCAGGTATAGATATAGAATCTTTTAATCTTCCCGCATAATTTAATTCCAGAGAAGAATAAGGTTTAAAATAAGTACTTCTCGCAAATCCTCTATCGGCAGATGCTTTATTCAACACGATTGCGTCTTCCATATTGTATCCTTCAAAAGGTAAAACAGCAACTACAACATTTTGTCCAGCAGGATAAACATTAATTTCGTCGTAAACAAAACTCCTTGAAAGAGGTTTTTGAGGATATGTTAAGATAGATACATTTGTATCAATTCTCAAAGGATAATTTGCGGCATAAATTCCTAGAGATTGAGTTTGAGTTTTACTTCCTCTTAATAATCTTGGTGCCTGATCATGATTAGCATAGGGAACAATAGAGGTTATTATTCCTAAACAAGCGATAGGGTCAATCTCTAAATAGTCATGTTCTTTAGTAACTTCATTAGGATAAAGTGCAACAAGAATTCCATCCTCTTCTGAAGCATCTATATATTCTACAAGAGATTTAGAAATTAAATCTTGCCATGTTAGAGTTCCTTCTTTAATCATTTCAATATGGGTATTATTAACTCTTGGAACTCCATCGTCTACAATAATTAAAGGTCTTAATACCCTTCCAATCTCTGTGGAAATGAAAATATTTTTTAATTCTTTATTAATCCTAATCCCTAATTCTTCAGGAAGTTCATGGCTTCTTCTTTTTTCTCTGACAGCATTAGAAAAATTCTCATAAGAATCTGCCATTCCAACAAATCTTCCATTCAAAAATACTTCGATTCCTTCTAAAGAATTTTTATCTAGGTTACATTGATAAAGAATAGAGATTATTTTATCCTCGGACATTTTAGTTCTTGTAGAAACTTTTGCAAGCATAGCAAGGTTTTTTCTCAGACCGATATCAGTTCCCTCGGGAGTTTCAATAGGGCAGAATCTTCCATAATGTGTTGGATGAACCGTCCTTGCAGCAAAGTTTTCCTGTTCCCCTGCTAACGAAGAAACAACTTTCTGTAATTGTGAAACCATCGCAAAACTATTGTCCATTTTCATATTTTGAGTAACTCCAGTTCTCTCTCCAATCCAAGAACCTGTTGCAATAGCCGATTCAATTCTATGAGAAAATAATGTAGATTTTGCAATTGTTTTTATAGAATAGAACTTTCTTCTTTTAACAGTTTTTTGCAACGAGTATTGAATTTCTCTAACTAGAATATTCAAATTTACTCTAAATAAATCTGCAAGCAAATCTCCAGATAATCTAATTCTTTTATTTGCGTAATGATCCTTATCGCTAATGCTCTCTTCAGGATGTTCCTTTGCAATATAAAATTGCTTCATCATTTTACAAATAGTTTTAGCTTTTTCTAATCTCATAGATTTATCAAAACCCATGTGTGGAAGAAGGTAGGAATCTAGTCTTTGTTTTATTCTATCTAGAATCTCTTTCTTTGTTCCTTGTAGTGAGCTTAATTCTGCTAATTTTAACATTGCATCTTCAACACTTCCAATCTCGGCAAATTCAGAAAGATTAATAATCATTCCATCGTTTTCAATTCCTACCATTTGAGAAATTTCCTGTTCAGAAATCATTCCTAAAGACTTAAGTAATAAAACAATAGGAATCTTTCTAAATCTTGAAAAAGAGATTTCTAGAATTCCTTCTTTATTCTCAACAATAGATACCGGAATTTTATAAGCTCCTCTTTGTGAAAATAATCTCAGTGAAAATCCTCTTGTTTTATTATTTTCTATCATAGGCTGATTAGAAGCCAAATCTTCTCCCATAACAATAACCCTCTCATTTCCATTAATAAGAAAATATCCTCCTGAATCTGAAGGATCTTCATATTTTTCTATTAACTCTTCCCTAGATAAATCATGCAAATTACAAGCCTCACTCTTAACCAATACGGGTATGTTACCTAACCGAACCTCCTCAGATTCTATCATGTCCCCGTATTTAACCGTGACCTCCATATCAATAGGGGCAGCATAGGTAAGTTTTCTTAACCTGGCTTCCGCAGGAGTAATCAAATTTAAAGACCCATCTGCCTCCTTGAGGCTTGGTTTTCCAATAGTAATTTTTCCTAATTTAATCTCAAACTCCTCATTTGAAGCAATCAGATTAATATCATTTACTATCTCTTGCATCTTCCCACCTAGAAAGTCATTAAAAGACGAAAGATTAGATTCTACAAGAGAAGAATTTCTTAAAAAGTTTTTTATGATGATATGTTCTTTATCTAAAAGAGTTCTTTCACTAGTAAAATTTTTATTAACCATTTTAAAAAACAACCCTATAGTATTTTTCTACACCTAACTCCGTCTTTCGTTCAATTTCTAAAATATCTCCAGATTCAGAATTTTCGGGAATCCCCTTATCATCTTTATGAATCCTTGGCAATTGCACTGCAGAAACATTATATTCTTCCAAAAGTTTATCCACTTCTTCTTTATTCAATTTCCGATGGGATGGTTGGAGTGTATGCATAATGAAAACTAATAATTTAGATATAGATTGAACAAAAAGTGCATTTAAAAAGCTTTTGTTTTTAAAATTTTCAGATGAAATCTAAATGTTTATAAACTTAAATCAATTAAAAAAATAATGATGATAAAAAAAGAAAAAAGAGGTTCAAATGAAGGAGATACCGAGGTAAAAAAACTCCTTGAAAGTTTAAATGAACATCAAAAACCTTATTGCAATCTAGATTTAAAAAATCCTCAAAATGGAAAATATATGCTTACTGCATTCCATATGATTCCTAAGAAGAAGTGGAATTTTCTTCAAGCCGCGGCAGAAATTGCATCCGAATCTTCAACAGGCACAAATTTTCCAGTAAAGACAGAAACAAAATTCTCAAAAAATTTGAATGCTTTGGTCTACGATATCGATTTGAAAAAAAATATTATCTGGATTGCATACCCTTGGAGAATTTTTGATAGAAAAGGAAATATTCAAAATATTTTAACTTTTATTGTTGGAAATGTTTTAGGAATGAAAGAAATTTCTGCATTAAAACTATTAGATATTTGGTTCCCCTCAGAAATGCTTAGACATTATGATGGTCCTAGCTATACACTAGACGATATGAGAAAATATTTGAAAGCTTATGGTAGACCTATTTTAGGTTCAATAATAAAACCCAAGATTGGATTAAGGGAAAAAGAATACGCTAAAGCCTGTTATGATTTCTGGTCGGGTGGAGGAGACTTTGTTAAAAATGATGAGCCTCAGGCAGATCAAGATTTTTGTGAATTTAAAAAGATGGTTAAGGAAGTAAAAAAATCAATGGATAAAGCAGTTAAAGAAACTGGAAATAAAAAAGTTCATTCTTTTAATATTTCCTCTCCTGACTTTGATGAAATGATAAGAAGATGTGAAATTATTAGAAAGACAGGATTTGAAGAAGGAAGTTATGCACTTCTCATCGATGGAATAACTGCTGGATGGATGGCTGTTCAAACTCTCAGAAGAAAGTATCCTAAGACATTTATTCACTTTCATAGAGCCGCACATGGAGCATTTACAAGAGAAGAAAATCCTTTTGGATTTTCTGTTTTAGTTCTTTCTAAATTTGCTCGTTTAGCTGGAGCTTCTGGAATTCATACAGGAACCGCAGGAATTGGAAAAATGTCAGGAGATAGTGATACAGATATAGTTGCTGCTAAAAATATTTTCTCAAAAGTTTCTCAAGGATATTTTTTTGAACAAGATTGGAAAAATATTAAAAAATGTACACCAATAATCTCGGGAGGATTAAACCCTAGATCTATAAAACCATTCATAGAAACAATGGGAAATATAGATTTCATAACAACTATGGGGGCTGGAGTACATGCACATCCTAATGGGACAAAAGATGGTGCTAAGGCTGCAGTTCAAGCATTAGAAGCTTATCAAAAAAATATTAGTATAGAAGATTATGCTAAAACACATAAAGAGCTTCTAGGAGCCTTGGAGGCCTTCCCTAAGATAAAATCCAATCATTTTAATGAATAATTTCTTAATGTTTCCGAAAGAATATTAAGACTGAATGGTTTTTGTAATGTGTAAACAATATTTTTAGGTAATACCTCTTCATGTCTATTTCCCGTCATTAAAATTATTGGGGCCTTAGTAAGATCCAAATCATAACACTGCCTTGATAAGGAGATACCGTCTAATATTGGCATATCAATATCACTTAAAATAGCATTATAATAATCCTCTCTAGTATCTCTTTTTAATTCTTTTAATCGATTTAATGCATAACTTCCGTCTGAAAATTCATCTACTGAAAATCCTTCTCTCTTGAGAGCCATACGAGTGATCATTCGAACTGCAGGATCATCTTCTACCAACATTACTTTATTCTCTAACATATTATTACTGAATAGGAGTTTATTTTTAAATCTTTCGATTTAGTATAAAATTAAATTTTATTTAAAAATCTATCTATATTTGAAATTTAATAAGCTTTTTATAATCTTAAATTTTACAAGAACTATGACAAAATCAATTGATATTATCGGAGATATTGCAATTATAAGATTCTCTGAAAAAAGTTTATGGATCTATAAGAAATTTTTCTCTTGGAAGTTTTTAAGAAAAAATAAGAACATTAAAACTATTTTAGAAAAGAAAGGAGATATCGAAGGAGAGTTAAGAATTTTTAAAACTAAATTTTTAACAGGAGAAAATAAAAAAGAAACAATTCACAAAGAAAACAACTCTCAATTTTATCTTCATATAGATAAAACTTATTTCTCCCCTAGACTCTCTAATGAAAGAGCTTTAGTTTCTGAAGAAATCTCTAATGAGATAAAACGAAATTCAAATATTTTAGTGATGTTTGCAGGCATAGCTCCCTTCCCAATTGTTATCGCTAAACATTTAAAAAATAAAAAAATAAAAGCCAAAATTATTTCTTCGGAGTTAAATAAAGATGCTTCTGAATATGCTCAAAGAAATGTAAAATTAAATAAACTAGAAGATTATATAGAAGTTATTCAAGGAGATTCAAGAAGAATAAAAACTTTAAAAAAGTTTGATATTATCTTAATGACTCGTCCAAATTTAGAAGAAACTTTTCTAGATTCTGCATTAAAATATTCTAAGAAGGGAACACTGATTTACTATCATGGATTTGGAATCAAAGAAAAAATTTTAGAAGAAGTTAAAAATAAAAGACTAAAAGTTCTATATATTAGGAAGGCAGGAGATATCGCTCCAGGAAAATATCGATGGTTAGTTAAAATGAAGGTTAGTTAAATTATCTTTTATAACCTTCCTTAGGTAAAATAATTTGGTAAGATTCAAAGAGACTTGATTCCCTACTTCTAAGAATATAAAGTAATTTATCTTCTTTTATAAATTCTGGATTTGAATATTCAAGTTTGGAATTTCTTAGTATTTTATCTCTAGGATATACACCTAAAAGATTAACAAATTTTAAAGGAATTTTATACTCTCTCTTATCCCTAATTTTTGGATTTAAGTCTTCTTCGTGAAGATCATCCAAGATTTTATCTCTAGGATATGTGTCTAAAAGATTGATTAATTTGGGAGTTGATTTTTGTTTCATTTTATATTTTTTTGAAAATTTAATTTGCTTTCCAGGCCAGATCAAACATATATGAAAGGGAGTTTGAAAAATAACTAGAATTTATCCAAAACCCATGATCCATATCATCGTGATTTGAGATATTAGGTTTCACAGTAAATATTAATTCCTTTTTATCCACAATAATAAATCTTCCATTGATCTTCTTTGATTTAATTTCAACGCCTAGTTTCTTAGATAGCTTAGTTGCTTCCTCCTCATTATCTGGAATAATTATTTGAATCTTTACATTTCTTTTTTTAAGTTTAGAAAATAATTCGCTAAACATAGATAACTTAGAATTTAATTCAAAAGAAGAACTTGCCATAGACAAATTTTCCTCAGCGCTACCTATTAGCTCCCTCATCTGAACATATAAATTAGATCTTCCTTTTATAGAGCTAGAAACATTTTGATTTTTTAAAGGACCTAATCCACTATTATGCAAATCTTTTATTTCCTCATATTCCGGACTATCCTTTAATTTTTCAAGAGTTTGAACTCTTTCTTCTGCATTCACAGTAACATTATTTTTTAGCTTTTCAATTATGGAATCTGGTTTAACCGCGATATATTTCGTAGGTTTTCCTATTTTTTCAATAGTAAATCCTCGTTTTTCTAAACTCTCTAAAACATCATAGGTTCTACTTCTGGGAACTCCCGAAAGTTCTGCAATTTCTCCTGCAGATGAAACTCCCTTAGTTAAAAGAGCTAACCAAACCTTAGTTTCATAGACATTTAAATCGAAATAGTCTTTTACTTTCTTTACCAGTTCATTTTTTACAATTGCCATTTGCTACTATTTAATAATAAATAAAACCTTTATAAATCTTTCTATCATTTGTCTTTTAGAAGTAGTTACAAGATACCCATAAAATTAAGCAAGAAATAAATTAAAATCATTGAGAAAATTCCGAGGGTTATGAAAGGCATTGCTGGATAAAACTTTCTTTTTGAAGAATTAAACATTAGATAACAAAGTCCTAGAAATCCTCCAAGAACTATGAATAGTGCAGGGATCCATCCAAATGTTTTTAAGAAAACCCCTGCAGGAATCATTGTAAATGCAATATCTCCTCCTCCAAGAAGAGCAATAGGAACCTTCATCCTGACTTTTTTCCCCTTATTCTTTTTAATTTTTTCTTTCAATTCAGGAGTTAAATGAGGAATTAAAAATCCATTAAAAATCTTAATTTCATTCATCTGGAATTTTGCCATTTTTTGCATAATTCCAGAATGCCAAACTGCCCACATATCATAAAAAGAAATTAAAATCAAAATTCCAATAACAAAAATTGGAGATAGAAAATTTACAAAAACTAAAGATAACCCAGAATAAATAAAAATTTCTGTAAAATTATGGGTAACGATTGTAGGACGGAAAACTTTCAAGACTACTAATGGAAGAGCAATTATAATAGATAAAAGAAAATATTGACTTCCTTCTAAGCTAAACATAGAAAATATTGCGTTAATTGAAATTGAAAGTGTGAGTAAAATTACTAAAGAAAACCATATTTTCAGAAAATTTTTCCATTTATATTGTACTAGAAAAAAGAAAACCGTCAGCGCAAGAACAAATGAAATAATCATATTTAAAAATAAACTCAAGGGAGAAACAGCATCAACATTTGAATCAAAGATTTCCGGAATGGAGCCATTAGCAATTATAAAAAGTCCAACTAATTGAGTTACTAGAAAAAGTCCTAAGATCATTAAAGAAATTTTTATAGACCTCTTCCCTTTTTTGAATTCGCTATCTTTAAAAATATTTTTTTTAGCCATTTATTTATCGAAGAAAATTGATTTTAAAAGGGTTTTGGATAATTTTAATTATCTAAATCTAATAGTCTCTAAATTTCTAGGAAGAATTGTTTCTATTTTAAAAGACTTGTAGATTGAAGATCCTAAATCTAAACTTCTAGAAATTTCTCCATGATTAATTAAAATTTTTTTAGGCTTAGGGTTTATACTAGATACAAAGGACATTAATTCATTCCTATACGAATGTCCTGAAAATCCTTCAATAGTTCTGACCTCTAATCTTATAGGAACAATTTCTTGTTTTCCATTGACATCAAATTTTGCCTCAGTAAGATTTCCACTTTGTAACTGTCCTCCTAATCCGCTTGGAGGTTGATAACAAACAAATGAAATTCCATTCTTTTCATTATCTGCAAACTCTCTCAAATATTCAACCGAAGCCCCTCCGACTAACATTCCGGATGTAGCTAAAACAATACATGGTCCTCCTTCAATAACTGATTTTCTCTCTTGAGCCGAGCCAATTTGTTTAAAAATTTCTGAAGTAAATGGATTTCTATCTTGGTAAATTTCTGCCTTAACATTTCGTGAAAGAAAATCAGGGTATGCTGTATGGATTGCATTAATATCCCAAATCATTCCATCAATATAAATTGGAACATTTTCTAATTTTCCATTCCTCATTGCATCCTCTAAAATAAGCATAGTCTCTTGAGATCTTCCTAAACCTAGTTCCGGAATTAAAAGTTTTCCTCCTCTTGAAACAACCTTATTTGCAAACTGAATCAAATCCTCCTCTACCTCTCTTCTTGGAGGAGAAATATTATCCCTTCCTCCATAAGTAGATTCCATCATTAGGGTTTCAACTCTAGGGAAATAAGTGTTTGCAGGGTCTAGAAGTCTAGTTCTACCATATTTGTGATCTCCAGAATAGACAAAATTATGAAGTCCGTTTCCTATATTAAAATGAATCATTGCGCTTCCCAATGTATGCCCTGCATTATACATTGTAATCCTAATATCTGGAGTAATATCTGTGACTTCGTTATAATCTAAACAAATCGTGTGTTTAACCATTTCTGTAACATCTGAAGAGGAAAATAAAGGTGTTGTTGCTTGCTTATATGAAACTCCTATGAAATCTAGGGAAAGTAGAGCTGCAATATCTCTAGAGGGAGTGGTCATATAAACTGGACCCTTATATCCCATTTTGTATAGATAGGGTAAAAGACCTACATGGTCAAGATGTGCATGAGATAAAACTACTGCATCAATAGTATCAATATTGAATTCTGGAATATCTAAATAAGGAAATTTATCAGATCCTTGAACCGAAACATCAATTCCACAATCAATTAAAATTTTAGATTTAGGAGTTTGTAATAAAAATGCACTTCTTCCCACCTGCCTTCCTCCACCTAATGCGGTCATTCTAACCCACATATCCATCTTAGAAGGGTCCCAATCTGCATAAATTTTTTCTCCAATTTCATTTAAGAATTTTCTTCGATGGTTATTATTTAGATAAAGTGCTGCACGAATGTTTTCAGTAATTTTGGATTTTATAGAGGGACTTCGTTGAACTATAGGAGACCAATGAGTAACATCCTTAATTTCTTTTAGAATAGATCCTGATTTTCCAATAACAATTCCTGGCCTCTTTGCTTCGATAATTACAATACTCCTAGGAATATCAAAAATAATCTGAGTAAGTTCTGCCTCTTCCGAAATTATAGATCTGATCTCTTTTTCAGCCTGATCCTTATCCATCAAAATTTTCCCATCCGCTCTTAATTCAACTCTTTTCTTAATCTTGTTAACTACAGCCCTTATATCTCCGTCTCCCTCTTTTAAGAAAGGAACATCATCTGTATAAACAACAATGTTTGCTCCTTCAAAAAGCATAGATTTCACTACTCCCCTAGGTAATTCATCTTCAATAGTTTTTAATATATCTGCCATTAGTATAATTTTCAGCTGGTAGTTTTAAAATAATTATTATTGCTCCGTATAGGATGCCTCAGCTTTTAAATTTGAAACTTTTTTTATTCCCTCTTTAGTTATTGTAAAAACATCAACTCCATAGCCCGAAGCAGTATCTCTCTCAGAGGAAGATTTAATAGATTCTATTGCTAATTTAATTCCTTCTTCAATAGTCATATTCTCTTTAAATTGTCTTTCTAAAAGTCCTAAAATATAAGGCATACCTGAAGAAAAATTTGCATCAAATTTCTTAACATGAACAATACTTCCATCAGGCCCTACTGAATATAATTTTGCCTCTCCATCTTCATCTAATCCTCCTACCATCGTTCCAGCCATAAAAGGAATCATAGAAGGTTGCCTTATATTTTGATAGGCAATAGTTGCAATTAAATTTGCTGCCTCTTTCACTGTAGGTCTTTTTTTATCCCTAAATTTCTTTAAAGCTAATTGTGCTGCCGCAAGTCTTCTCATCATATCAATATCCGAAGAAGAACCAGTTCCCGAGGTAACCAAATATTCATTTATTTGAACAACTTTCTCCGCATCTTTTTCGTAAACAATTTGTCCGCCAAGAGTAGATTTCTTATCTCCCGCCATAACTATTCCATCCTTACAAACAATCCCTACAAGACTTGTTCCCGAATGCAATATATTATTTTTTATATCTTTATCCATTTTATCTGAAGTAAAAACCCCTAGAATTTATATTTTTAATAAAAATAGTTAGTTTATAAGTTTTTTGGTTTTTCATAAGTTCAAAAAACTCTCACAATAGAAAAGATTTATAAATCAACTTTTTCTAAAAACTCTATGAAAAGAAGCTCAAGACGTTGGAAAAAGAAAAATCAAATGCGTTGGAAGTGGCAGCGTAAAAGATTAAAGAAGGAAAAGAGAAAGAGAAAACTTAAGAGAAGATAAATAAGTTTTTTATATTGATTTTTAGAAATTATATTTTAAGGATAATGGTTTTCGATAAACGAAAATCTAATATTAAGTTTTCTTAGAGTTAGGAGGAACTTTCTTTTTCCTTCGATCTTATGAAAGTCGAAGGGGTAGAAAATTTGAAAAATTTTCTAGATCTAAAAAGAAAGGAGTTCAACTACACAAATCCTTTTAAACTAAATTAACACAAT
>CAZHYK010000010.1:16869-19086 GCA_964536715.1 Candidatus Woesearchaeota archaeon
TCTAAAAAGAAAGGAGTTCAACTACACAAATCCTTTTAAACTAAATTAACACAATAAAATCATGGCTCACGAAGTTTGGACTGAAAAATATAGACCAAGAAAGTTTGAAGAGGTTGTTGGACAGGAGGAAATAATCAAGAGAGTTAAATCTCTAACTAATGCGATGAATCTTCCTCATTTACTTTTTGCAGGACCGGCAGGAACCGGAAAATCCACACTTGCACTAATTATCGTAAGAGAACTTTTTAACGAATCTTGGAGAGAAAATTATCTAGAATTAAATGCTTCCGATGAAAGAGGGATTGATGTAATAAGACAAAAGGTTAAGGATTTTGCAAGAACAAAAGCAATTGGAGATGTTCCTTTTAAAGTAATCTTCCTAGATGAAGCTGATGCTCTAACAAGAGAAGCCCAACAGGCTCTAAGAAGAACAATGGAAAATTATACATCCACTTGTAGATTTATTCTCTCCTGTAATTATTCTTCAAAAATCCTAGATCCAATTCAATCTCGTTGTGTGATATTTAGATTTCAATTACTGGAGAAAAAAGATATTAAAAAAAGAGTAGATGTAATCTGTCAAAATGAAGGATTAACGATTACTAACGAGGCATTTGATACTCTTTATGAATCCTCTGGAGGAGATTGTAGAAGAATTATTAATTTACTCCAAGCAACTGCCTCTATTTCCCCAAACATCACTCCAGATTTGGTAAATACAATAATTTCTCAAGCAAAACCTTCTGATATTAAAATTGTTTTAGATTATGCTCTTTCAGGAGATTTTGAAAACTCCCGACAAAAATTACTAGATATAATGTTAAAAGATTCTGTCTCCGGTCAGGATGTTATTAAAGCAATTCAAAAGGAAGTTTGGAATCTAGAAATAGAACCTGAACTAAAAGTTAGATTGACTGAAAGAACAGGAGAGGCAGAATTTAGATTAGTTGAGGGAAGTGATGAGTTTATACAATTAGAGGCCTTACTTGCTAGTTTCATTTTAGCAGGAAAAGGAGGCCGATTGTAAATAATGTTAAATCAAGATAATATTCCTTGGAGTGAAAAATACAGAGCAAGCTCTTTTTCTGAAATGAAAGGACAAGACTTAGCAATAGATAAAGCCAAAATATTCCTTAGACAGTTTCCTAAAAAAAGAGCTTTAGTTTTACATGGCCCTCCAGGGGTTGGAAAAACCTCCCTTGCCTATGCGATTGCTGCTGAAAATGATTCTGAAATTTTAGAACTCAATGCTTCAGATTTTAGAAATAAAGATAAAATGAGAGAAATTATCGGACCTGCTTCCCTACAATTTTCTCTATTTAAAAAAACTAAAATAATTTTGGTAGATGAAGTAGATGGAATTTCTAGCTCCGAAAGAGGAGGTTTATCTGAACTTTTAGGACTTATGGAAAAATCTGCCTTTCCAATAATAATTACTGCAAACGATATCTGGAATAAAAAGTTTGTTTTACTAAGACAGAAAGCAGAAGTCTTGCAATTAAAAAACGTAGACTATAAAATTATTTTAGGAGTGTTAAATGATATTTGTGAGAAAGAAAATATTGTTGTAGCAAAAGATGTTTTGACTGCAATCTCAATAAAGGCACGAGGAGATATTCGTGCTGCGATAAACGACCTACAAATCCTTTCCAAAATGGATGATAGTTCTCTTATAAAAGAAGTAGGAGAAAGAAATAAAGAACAATCTATTTTTAATGCTCTTCAATTAGTTTTCAAAACCTCGAAGATAGATAATAAATTATTAAGAGTTTATGACGAAGTAAACATGCCGATTGATGAAATATTTTTATGGATTGAAGAGAACATCCCCCTAGAATATCAAGGGGAAGAACTTGCAAAAGCTTTTGATGCTCTCTCGAAAGCCGATGTTTTCCGAGGAAGAATTTATAGACAACAACACTGGAGATTTTTAATTTATGAAAATTTTCTAATCGGTCCAGCAATCGCCGCAGTAAAAAAATACAATAGAACTGGATGGACTAATTATAAAAAACCTTCAAGAATCTTAAAAATTTGGTTACAAAATCAAAGAAATGTGAAGAAGAAATCTATCTGTCAAAAATATGCTGAACAAAATCATGTTTCAGTAAAAAAAGCAATGAAAGATTTCTTACTCTTGAAAATAATTTTAAAAAATCCAATAATAAGAGAGCAATTAAAATTAACAGAAGATGAAATTGCTTATTTAGATAAACC
>CAZHYK010000011.1:0-9913 GCA_964536715.1 Candidatus Woesearchaeota archaeon
AGATTTATAAATCTAATTAAGATTTTTGTTTACTTCTTCTAAAATATTTTCCTTACGCTTTTAAAAAATACTGAAAAAATAAAAAAAGGAATTATTCTAATTCCTTTAATCTTGATTCGATTTCTTTTTTCTCTGCTTCCAGAATTTTCTTTTCATCTTCTTTTGATAGAGAAAAATTTCTTCTGAAACCCATTCCTCTACCGCAACCTCTTCCGAACCCTCGCATTCCTCGCCCGAAGCCCTGTCCAAAGCCTCGTCCAACTATTGGTGTTGTACCTTCACAATCCCCAAGTTGTCTCCCAGTTTTTGGTCCAAGCCCTTGTGGCCCTGTTTTATCTTGTGCTGGCATTTTCATTTACTCCTTATTTAGTTATGAATATATATTCATAACCCTATTTAAATCTTTCGGTTGAAAGATCTCAAACAAAATCTTTATAAATATTGAAAAAATTATTTATATATGAAAAAGAGCAGATTAAGTTCAATAATTGTGTTGATTGTTTTAGGAATCTCTTTCCTAAATTTTATTTCAGCACAGACAGAGGTAGATTATTTTCACGGCATAGGATGTCCTCATTGTGGAAATGTTAAGGATTCGGGAGTTTTAGGAAGAGTTTCTCAAATTGAAGGAGTTTATTTGCGAGATAATGAAATTTATTATAATCATGAAAGTCAGATTAGATTTAATAAGATGATGGAATTTTTGGATGTGAAACCAGAATATAGGGGGGTTCCATTTGCGGTTGTAAATTGCTCTGGAAAGTATACTTATCTTGTAGGAGATATTGAAATTAATCAGAAGTTGGAAGAATATGCCTTGAATTGTGATTTTGAAGAAGTTGAAGTTAAAGAATGGCCAATTGGAGATGTAACCTCTAACACTCATATTACTCTTTTAGGAATTATTGCAGCTGCACTGGTAGATTCAATAAATCCTTGTGCCTTCGGAGTTTTGATTTTTTTGATGGTCTGTCTTTTGAATTTAGGATCTTCTAAAAGGGCATTAAAATATGGGATGGTTTATACTTTCTTCGTATTTCTAACCTACTTCTTAGCAGGGTTTGGATTGTTTAAAGTTATTCAATCTCTTTCTGCATTTTCAAAAGTTGTTTATGGAACGATAGGGGTTATCGTTTTAATAATTGCTTTTATAGAATTCTTTGATTATTTTCAAACTAAAAGAAATAAAGATTCTATTCTAAAAATACCAATTAAAGCAAAACCGATCATTGAAAAAATTATTAAAAAGGGGACACTTCCAGCGATGATAATTGCAGGAGTTTTGGTTTCCTTATTTGAACTTCCTTGTACGGGAGGAATTTATCTCGCAATTCTAACCTCAATGGCTCAAAATAATTCCTTCTCTATATTCTATTTGTTCTTATATAATTTAATCTTTGTCTTTCCATTGATATTAATAACCTATATGATTTACAAAGGAAATTCTACAAAATCTCTTCAAGACTGGATTGATAAAAATAAGGAATGGATGAAACTTTTCGCAGGAATAATATTATTGTTATTCGCATGGTATATTTTATCCAGAATAAAATTATTTTAATTATAAACAAAATGAGCTATAAACAACAGGTTGCAAATAAACTAGCAAATGAAACTATGAATTATATTGAGACAATTGGATATTTAGGGTCCTCATTTAATTCAATTTATCAATCAATTTTATCTAGTAATATAAAATTCAATTCAACTAAGATGCAATTTAAAATACCTAAAAATGAATATTATCGACAAAAGATAATCAATAAAAACACTGGAGATATATCAATATTTACACCTAGAAGGGTAGTAACTACATTTGAAACAGAATATAGTCATTCTAAACTTATGAGGTTAGCGAAACAAGAAGAAGAAAAAATATTTCAATCTAAAATATATGGATATGATTCTTCCCTTGTATGTAGAAATGCGAGAGCCAATCCTCAAATGAAAGAAGTTTTAAATAATCTTTATAGAAGGGGAGAGAAATATGGCCTTATGGGAACTATAACTTATGATCTTCCCGAACTAGATCCTTCGATAAATTATTATGGAAAAGTGATAAAACATGCTAGAATTCCAATATTTATATTCTACAAATTGAGTAATGAAGAGAGAAAAATAATAGATGAATTTTGTGGAAGACATCAGATTCCTAGTAAGGAAAAATTGGATAAGATTATTGAATTAGCTAATCGAGACTAATTTCTTTCAATTAATTCTCTAACCTTAGCAAAATTTGCTCTTCTGTTTGAAAGATTCATAACCTTTCCGATTAGAAAATTTAAACTTTCTTTCTTCCCATTTTTATATTCCTCATAAACAGATTTATTTTCTTCTAAAACCTGGTCAATTAATTTCTTAGTTTCTTCGTCACTTAATTTTCCGATTTCATTTTTCATTTTTTCTTTAACTGAAAAACTCCTAGGAATAAAATCATTCATAATTTGTTTTGCTTTCAAGACAGTTAGATCTTCTTTATCAATTAATTCAATCAATTCTACTAAATGTTCTGGATTAATTTCTACCTCATCTAGAGTTTTTTTATTATAATTTAAAATTCTTAAAAGTTCAACCGTAATCCATGATATATATTTCTTCAAATCTAGTTTCTTGGCTAACTCTTCAGCAAAATCAACCAATTCTAAATTTTTAATTAAAATATCTGCATCATATTTTTCTAGACCATATTTTTCAATTAATTTTTCTAATTTTACTGAAGGCATTTCCGGTAGTTCCTCTCTAATTTTTTCAACTTCTTCTTTAGAAATTCTCAAAGCTAGTAAATCCGGATCTTGAATAAATCTATAATCTTCGCCACTTTCTTTATCTCTCATTTTTATAGTCTTTCCTGTTTCTTCATCAAAGGTAAGAGTTTCTCTTTTTTGTATAATTCCTTTCTTGAAGTTTTCTAATTGTCTAGAAATTTCATAATCAATAGCCTTAGAAATTTTTTCAAGAGAATTTAAATTCTTAATCTCTACTCTATCCCCATAGGTAGAAATATTTACGTCAACTTTTATCCCTCCATTTTTTCTCAAAGCTTTAACATAGGATAATGAATGGACTAGGCTTTTTAACCAATCTATAACTTGTTCTTTAGTTTTGAAATCCGGTTCAGTTACAATCTCAACTAAAGGTAACCCAGAACGATTATAATTAATTCCTCCTGTTTTAGGATTCCACTGAGCCGGGTCTTCTTCTAAATGACACTCTGTAATTCTGATTCCTTCAAAGAGTCCTTCTTCTGCACAAGGAAGAGCGTGTGGTCCGGAAATTGTTAATTGATATCCTTTAGGATTATCTGCCCAGCTATAATGCTTTCTTTGAAAAAATAAATTCTTTTCAGAGTTTACTCTACAACCTAAGATAAGAGAAATTTCAATAATTTTATCCATTGCAGATTGATTAGCTAGCATTGGTTTAGTTCCCGGTTGGCCTGTACAGATAGGACAAATTAATGTATTAGGATCTTCATCTAGAAAATCAGTTTTACATTTACAAAATAATTTTTCCTTTGTATCTAAATAGCCGTGAATTTCTAATCCTATTTTTAATGGAAAATTCTTTTCTTCTACCATGCTTTGATTAAACTTTCTAAGCTTTTAAACTTTCTCAAATAATCTCTTATCAATAGACTTATAAAATATATAGATTAAGTTAACCTATGGTAAATACTAAAGATAAAATCTCTGAAAAAGAAGAAATAGAGAAGGATGCAAAAAAGATTTTAGATAATTTCTCATCAAAACTTAAAAATATTAGTTTTAAAGAAGAGAAAATAGAATCAAATAAAAAACTAAGAAATGAAAGCTCTCCAGAAAAAACTCAAGAAAGATTTAGAGAGATAATGATTTCTAATGCTCCAATATTTAAAAATAACTTAGTAATAGCAGAAAAAGGAGGTTGGGAAAATTCTTCTTAAAATGGCTCTCTCTAAAAAACTCATAGATATAAAATCTGGAAAATTAACTGCTGTACAAAATGTATCTAATTTTTTAGATAAAATCGAGAAATCTAATAAAGAATTAAATATATACTTACACTTGAATCCTGAAGCACTGAAAAAAGCAGAGGAAATAGATCTAAAAATAAAAAATAAGAAATCCTTGGGAAAGCTTGCCGGTTTATGTGTTGCAGTAAAATCTAATATTTGTGTAGAAGGATTAATTACAAATTGTGCTTCTAAAGTTTTAGAAGATTTTGTTGCTCCTTACGATGCGACAATCATTAAAAGATTGAAAGAGGAAGATGCTATCATTTTAGGGATGGTAAATATGGATGAATTTGCTTGTGGAGGATCTGGAGAAACATCTGCATTTGGCCTAACGAAAAACCCATTTAATAAAGAAGTTATTCCAGGAGGAAGTTCTTCTGGCTCTGCTGCTGCAATTTCTGCAAATCTATGTGACTTTGCTATTGGATCTGACACTGGAGGAAGTATTAGAAACCCTGCATCTCATTGTAATGTTGTAGGATTAAAACCTAGCTACGGAGCAATTTCTCGTTATGGATTATTGGATCTATCTATGTCTCTAGATTGTATTGGAATCATTACTAAGGATATTGAAGATAGCAAACTTATTTTTGATATAGTGAAAGGAGAAGATGATTTAGACACTACAACTAAAAGAATAACAGAAACCAAATTAAAAGAAAAATACACTATTGGATTTGTAAATATAGAAAACTTTGCAACTTCTGAAATTGAAAAATTAGTCAAGAATAAAATAAATAATTTTGCCAAAAATAACGATTTTACTATAAAAGAAATAGATTTACCTCTAGATATAGCTGTTCAAACCTATTATCTAATGGTCTATATAGAATTCTTTTCGGCAACACGAAAATACGATGGAAGGAGATTTGGAAAATTAATTGAAGATTTTGCAGGTACAGAGGTTCTAAGAAGAATTCTCGGGGGAAAAGAAATTTCAAAAGCTGAATATGAAGGAGAATATTATCGTGAGGCAATAAAAGCTAAAGAGTATATTAGACAAAAATTTGAAGAACTATTTAAGGAAGTAGATCTAATAGTTCTTCCGACAGTTCCTAAACTTGCCAGTAATTTAGGAGAGAAATTATCGCTAGAAGAGGTTTATGCTCAAGATGTATTTACAACCCCTATTAGTCTTGCAGGGATTCCAGGAATTTCAATTCCTTTAGATTCTATAGATAAAAAAGCAATAGGGATACAAATTGTTGCTCCTTATGGAGCTGAAGACTGGATTTTTGATTTAGGAAAAAAATTAGAAAAATCCCTAGATTAACTTAATTAGATTTGTAAAAGTTTTCTTTTTGTATTTTATTTAACTCCTTAAAAGTGGTATTAAACCGAAAGGTTTAAATAGTGTTACAACTCATAAATAATAACTTATAGTTCCCTGTGTGAAAAAAGATGTGATGCTAAAGAAAATGGAAAAAACAAGATGGCTCACATTTGGAATGTTAATATTAGTCTTGACATTATTTATTTCTAATTTTGGAAGTGCTTATGATTTTTCAAATACTTGGAGTTGCTCTAATGGGCTTTTACCTGGATGTCAACCAAATTTTAAAGTTTGTTCTGATAAATCTCAAAAAGATTGTTATAATTTAGGCCCGGTAAGACCTGTATATAGATCAAAACCCGATCAGGCATATCAGTTTACTGAAATCTTATTTAATAGTAACAATGTTGGAAATCACAATTGTAGTGTAGAAGTTACTGAAACAGGTTATGGATACTATGATGGCCCTCAAAAATATGAGAATTCAGATATTTGGATAAATGGACAATACCTAGGAAGAACTGAGGATTGGGATTGTAATTCTGGAAATTCCTGTAAGAGTTCTAAATCTGGAACTAGTGTCTTTAACAAAGAAATATCTCTTACAAAAACTAATAATAAAATAAAGCTTCAACATTACGACAGCCACGGACTTACCGCTGTGAAAATAAGTTGCGATTATATTCCTCCTCAACCAATTTGTACAGAGGGAGAAACTAAAGGAAATCCCTCTTGGAAAAATAATTTCTGTTCGGTAGATAACAATAGCTGGGGAAATTATTCCCAAGAAATATGTAGAGATAATGGATGGGTAATTGAATTTTTCTCAAATAAGACTCAAGATTGTGAATTTGGTTGTTCTAATGGAGATTGTTTACATCCACCTCAAATTCCAATCTCAAATCTAACAATAAATATAACCAACCCTTTGAATCATACAACTTATATTTCCGATAAGGATATTTATGAAATAGACTTAAATGTAACTGCAAATCAAACCGTTCAGAATTGGAGTGTAAACGAGACACATTATTCTTACTCTGATAAAAATCTAAATATTAGATGGAATATTACGTTAGGGGAAAATACAATTGATGTTTGCGGAACAAATGAGAATGGAACCTCTTGTGATTCTGTGGTTGTTTACTTATTAAAAGAAATTAATAATGGGGATGGATTTTGGGTAAATGTAACCTCTCCTGAAGAAGGAAAAACATATGATAATGGCTCTATTTGGCTAAATATTTCTTCAGAAAATGCCACTGAAATTTGGTATAATTGGAATGGAACGAATGTTAGTTATAGTAATCCTATCTTAATAGGTTTTCCAGAAAGAAATCATACAATTCATGTATGGGGAACTAATGGGACCCATATAGTTTATCAAAATGTAACATTTGAAATTAAATACTCTAATGGAGGGGGTGGAAATGGGGATGGTGGAGATGATGAAGGTAAGAGTAATGGATGTAAAAATTGTGCTAGGGTTGATTCGGGATTGGATGAAGATACAATAATTTCACTTGTAGGAAATAACACGGTTCTCGAATATCACTCAGTATCTAAGGAAAAAGATTCTAAATCAAAATTTAAGCCTAATTTCATTTGGACTATTATAATTTTAGTTATCTTAATACTGATAATATTAATTTTATTAGTTTTGGTCTCCTAACAGATTCGAATTTAGTTTAGGTCATTAGAATATAGTTTTTTAGATTTTAATATTGCTTTAAGAGCACCATTTTTCCCTTGGATATTAGAAATTTTAACTTTCTTTCCCTGTAGCTGTTTATAGGATTCAAAGAAATGTACAATCTCTTTCATTCTATGAGATCTTACATCTTTTATATCATTATATTCTCCATGTCTCGGATCAGAATCATAAACTCCTAAAAGTTTAACATCACTTTCTCCTCCGTCAATCATATTTATCATTCCAATAATTCTTACCTTGGCTAGAGTTAGAGGATAGACCGGATGATTGGTTAAAACTAAAATATCAATAGGATCTCCATCTTCCCACAAGGTTCCAGGAATATAGCCATAGTCTCCCGGATAATGAATGGAAGAAAACAAAGGTCGGTCTAATTTTAATAACCCTGTTTTATGATCTACCTCATATTTATTTTCACTTCCTCTTGGAATTTCAATAATCACATTAACTTTTTCTGGAAATTCTTTTGGTTGATCAATCTCTAGATTTACCATAAGGATATAATTCGTAAGTAGTATTTAAATCTTTATGAATAGATATATTTAAATTTGAGAATGTTTTTCTTTCTATATGGATTCTAAAACAGCAGTCAAGCAATTGAATTATATAGAGAAACTTGTAGAAAAACATCCAGAAAATCCTAGACTTGCTGCAGAAGGATGGGGAGAGAACTGGCAAACACTAATCGCGATAATACTTTCTGCACAAACTAGAGATACAAAAACAATTGAAGTTTGTGAAAGGCTATTTAAGAAATATAAAACTCCAAAACAATTAGGTAATGCAAAACTTTCCGAGATAAAAAATATGATTAGAGAGATAAATTACAACAATAATAAATCCAAATATATTAAAGAGACTGCAAAAATAATCTCTGAAACTGGAGTTCCTTCCAAATCTGAAGAACTAATTAAACTTCCAGGAGTTGGGAGAAAAACCGCAAATGTATATTTGGTTGAGGAAAAAAATGCTGCGGCGATTGGAGTTGATACTCATGTTGCTCGTCTGTCTATAAAGTTAAACTGGACAAATAAAAAATTTGAAGATAAATTTGGAATTGAAAAAGATTTGCAAAAACTTTTTCCAAAAAAATATTGGAATTCCATAAATTTTATTCTCGTTGCATTCGGTCAAACTTACGGAAGAAGTAGAAAAAACGAAGATGAAGTTTTGAAAGAAGTTAGAAAAATTAAATAATTAAATTGCACCTAATAAAACTACTAATAGTATCCCTGCGACTAAATAAAATATAGTTTTATTGTTTGTTAATTTACAACAAGATGAAGGGATTAATTCGTCGGCCGTGATATAAATCATTAATCCTGCCGTTGCTCCGATGATAAATCCTATCAAAGAATTTGAGATATTTTGAAAAATAAACGTTGCTGAAACAAATCCTATTAAAACAGGAATCGCAGTTACGGATGAGACTAGAAAGGATTTTAATCTTTTTTTGGAGTATAAATAATAGGGAACGGAAGTACAAATTCCTTCAGGAATATTATGAATTGCGATCGCTAGAGCGATTATTAAACTAGTTTTTAAATCTGAAGAAACTGTCCCGGTAGCAATCGCCATTCCTTCAGGAAAATTATGTAGAAACATTCCAAATATGAGATAGAGAGAGGTTCTCTTTAATTCGTAATCTTTATTCCTTGGACAAATTGAAGCATGTTCGTGGGGAACAGTTTTCTCTAAAATAAACATAATAAAACTTCCAAATAAAATTCCTAATGAACAAATTATCATAGAGGAAAATTTTATACTCTCTGGAATCAATTCTAAAAATGAGATAGCTAACATAACTCCTCCGGCAAATGCTAACATATTATACATAAATTTTTCAGAAGGCTTTTTTATAATTCCTATAAACGACCCAACTATAGGTCCTGCTACAGAAATTACTAAAATTAATAACAGAGTGCTATCCACCTTAACCATAATAATTGATTATTAAGAATATTTAAAAGTGTTTCCAAAATATATCCTATTAATCTTTTAAAAATTAAAGAAAGAAAGATTTATAAAGGAGTTTCTACTAAAAAAAATATGGTTAAAGGAAAAAGAGGAGCAGAAGAAAGTAATATTATTATTTTTATAATTCTTGCTTTAGTAGTTGCAGGTTTAGTGATTTTCTTTTCGTGGGGTTTTTTTAGTACTGGATCAAGACTAATAGAAGGAAATGATCCTTCAGTAACCGTTGCAGTCGAAAGTTGTAAAGCAGAAATGAAGATGAACAACAATGCTTATTGTGATTCTGCAAAGTATGTGAAAATAAAAGGCGGTGGGGAAATGGTTGTCAGCTGTGAATATATTAATAATAATATTAGAAAAAATTCTATGAATGAATCATTCAGTGATGGGATTGTTCCTTCTTGTACTAATAATTTTGTAAATGATCAATGCAAACTTATAAAAGATTCTGGAGTTACAGATGAAGAGTATAAAAAGATTAGAGTTAATGGAGATAAATGTTCAGAGAAATCCCCATTTGAAAAAGAATAAATAATAGAATAATTCTCCAAAACTCTTAAAAACAATTAATTTCTATTTCTAGTGAAGCCCTTTAGTGTAGTGGTCAAGCATACGAGACTCTGACTCTCGTGACCCAGGTTCGAATCCTGGAGGGGCTATCCTGCCCTCCCTTTAGGAGGATTCGAACGTCCTGAAAATTAGAAAAATTTTCAGTCTCCTCGCTTTAAGAGGTAAAGCTTCGGAAATCCTGGAGGGGCTATTCTTCATTATAATATGGGCCTAGGAGTCCTAAAAATTACGAAGTAATTTTGGGAACTTCAAATTTCCTTGAATCAATTTGAAGTGAATCGAACCCTAACGTTTAATGTCTTACTAGAATAAATTATATCTCACTTCGCTCGATATAATATGGGCCTAGGAGTCCTAAAAATTACGAAGTAATTTTGGGAACTTCAAA